>JAHEAK010000178.1 GCA_024642805.1 Kofleriaceae bacterium
GCCTTCGTTGTGGATGATGAGGTCTTCGCCTGCCAACGCTCGGCGAATGAAGTGGTGCACAGCGCCCTCGCCCACTTGCCGAGGGCCATAGACGTTGAAGGGGCGAATCGAGCAAGCCGGCAGGCCAAACTCTTTGTGGTAGTTCATGGCCAGGTGCTCGGTGGCCAGCTTGGCGACGGCATAGGTCCAGCGCGCCTCGCCGACTGCACCCAGGGTCGTCGAGTCGAACTCCGTGACGTGATAGGCGTAGCGACCGAAGACTTCTGAGGTCGAAAAATCGATGAAGCGGCGAATATTGCCCTGCTCGCGCGCTGCCTCCAGCGCGTTATCGGTGCCAATCATGGCGATGCGCATGGTCTTGACCGGATTTTTCAGGACCGTGTCGACGCCGGCTATCGACGCCATGTGAACCACCGCATTGCACTCGCGCATGGCATCGCGCAGTGCCTCGCGATCCATGACATCGCCCTTGATGACCCGCAGACGAGAGTCGTCGATATGTGCCCCGTCGAGGGCGTTGCGACGAAAATTGTCGTAAATGACCACCTCGTTGCCGCAGGCTAGCAGGCGCTCGGCAAGGTGAGATCCAATGAAGCCGGCACCCCCGGTAATCAGCACGCGATGGCCCGAAATCATTGCAGGAGCTTAATCAGATCTCGCTCGGCAGGCGAGATTTCGAAGAGTCTTTCCACGAGCTCATCGATTCGCGCCACAAGCTCCGCATCGTCTGAAAGGCTCGCACGAGCACTCAGACGGGCAAGCTCGGGCACATGCGCGCGCCACTGCTCCTGGTCTGGCAGGGGAAATTCGCGCAGATGAACTAGTTTTAGCTCCGCGAAGAGACGCCCGGTCCGTGGCTGCACCGCGCGAAAGTACCAAGTCATGAAGGCGCTGTTGAGGAGTGCCACCAGGGCCATGCACTCCTCTTCCGAGCCTTCGCTGGTCGGCAAGAGCACGAACATGTTGTTGGACACGTAGTAACCCTGCCCGTCGTAGGCCGCGATCAGGCGATCGCCGGTGCGTCGCACCACGATCTTCTTGCCGCGATGCCACTCGGGACGACCTAGGTTGGCGTAGTCGCCGGCCGTCTTGTCGACCAGCTTGTCGCTGGTATCGATCCATCCGCCCTGCCAACGCAGGCGAAAGCGAGCCAGCTCCTTGCGGCCGAGTATGAGTTTCCGACACTCAGAGTTATTCTTATTGCCCAGAAAGAGCTTGGCTCGAATGTTTCCGCTGTGCACGCCTTCGTGCATTTCCAGGTGATTGCCCATGCGCGGCAATGGCAAGAGCCGGCGATACAGGTCCAGCGCGGCTCCGTGCAAGTAGAGATTGAAGCGATGGCCGGGCAGCTCGTGAAAGACCGCCTGATGTTGCCAATGGTGCGCAGGAGCCTCCTCCTGCCAGCTTGGCGGTAGATGCGGCCATACGCAAAGCTGGTGCTCGGGACCAACGCGCTCTTGCACGCGGCTGGCAACGATAGCCACCGCGTCGATATTGGCACCGGCAAAGGCCTGCCCACAGTGGGCCAGCTGCTCGATGGCGCTGCCCTGCAAGATCAGGTCGCGCACACACTGCAGATTCTTGAGCAAGACAATGTCGGGCAAGACCAGCCCCCATCGGCCAGCGGGCGCGAGCAGCTGGTGGCAGCGCTCGACGAAGAGCTTGAAGGGATCCCAGACCCCGCTGGCCGTCGCATAGAGCTGGGCGTAGCGCGCGCGTGTGGCCTTGTCGATGCGCAGGCCCTTTTGGCCCCAGGGCGGGTTGCCGACGATGGCGTGCACCGGGCCGGTCTTGGTCTCGGGCAAGAGCGCATCCCCGACATGCAGCGCGAGCTTGGGCGCGGAGCGCGAGCCACCCACCGCCAGGGCGAGCGCCGCCCGAGTCACCTCGATGGCTCCCGGATCCAGGTCCACGCCAACCAGGGTCGCGCACAGTCGCCGGCGCAGGGCCTTTCCCGGCCTGCTGCCCGCGCGCACGCACTGCGCCTCCATGAAGCGCAGCGCACCGAGCAAGAAGGCGCCGCCGCCGCAGCTGGGATCGAGGATGCGCAGCTGACATATCTCGTCGATATTGCGACCTTCCACCAGCGGTTGCAGGGTCTTTTCCACGACGAAGTCGACCAGGTAGTCGGGGGTGTAGAAGCTGCCCGTGGCCCGCTGTTTGGTCTTTTGCCGGGCGAGCTGCGCCTCGTAGGCGCGTCCCAGCTGCCCCGGATCGATCCAGTCCTGACCATCGAATTGCCGGCCGAGTTCCGCGAGCAAGGAGCTGGCCGTTTTGGACTCGCGGCTCAGCTCCGCAAAGCGACGGGCGTTGGCTTGTCGCTCGCGCCCACGATCGATCGCAGTCATTTTCCACGAGTAACACAAGCTCGGTGTGGACCCGGAGTTTCTGCGCTAGGCTGCACGCGTGACCTGGTCGCGGCGCAGATTTCTCTCGCAGAGCTTGGCGGCGCTCGCGCTCTTATATAGCCAGCGGGCACGCGCCATTGGTCCCAGCTCGCTACTCACGATTGGACAGCTCGAGCTCGGGCAGGGCTGGCAACCCCATCCCACCGCACTGCGCAGACTGGTGCGCGAAGTCGACAAGCGCACCTCCATCGAGGTCAACCCGACGCCCGCCACAGTGACCCTGGCCAGCGATACCCTGCACGAAACTCCCATTCTCTATTTGGCAGGCGACCGCGAGTTCCCGATGCCGAGCGAGCAAGAGATAGCTCGGCTTCGGCGCTTTTTGACCTTTGGTGGTTTTCTGATCATCGACTCGGCTGAGGGTCGCGTCGATGGCGCCTTCGATGCCTCGGTCAAGCAGCTCGTAGAGACCCTGTACCCGCCACCGAGCACGGGGCTCGAGATCATCTCCAAGAAGCACGTGGTGTACCGGAGCTTCTACTTGCTCGACAAGCCACTGGGACGTCTAGCCATCAGCTCGGTGCTCGAAGGAGTCGTCCGCGACGAGCGCCTGGTCATCGCGTACGTCAAGAACGACATGGGCGGCGCCTGGGCGCGCGATGACTTTGGCAACTGGGAATTCCAATGCCAGCCCGACGGCGAGACCCAGCGTCAGTTGTCCTTCCGCATGGGCATCAATCTGATCATGTACGCCCTTTGCCTCGACTATAAGACCGATCAGGTGCACGTCGATTTCATCATGCGTCGCCGGCAATGGCGTCCCAATGACGGCGCCGAGATTCCCGAGTAGACGTGACCATCGCACTCTTTGATCAAGGGCTCCGCGTGGCTCTGCTCGCAATCGTTGGCCTGGCCCTACTCGGCTCCTTCCTGAGCGCGCGCCTGCACCGATCCCAGCTGGCGGCTATCTTGACCATCGTGGCCTTCTTTTCGGGCGGCGCCTTGCTCCTCGAGCTTTTGGCCTCCTTGCTGGTGAGAGGCATGGCTGGCGACGCCGCCGACTTCAACGAGTATCGCTGGGTCTTGCTCTCGCCCTGGGAACGCGGCGCGCTTTGGTTGGGCGTCTTGGCCGGCGTGTCGTCCATCGCGCTCACCGCGCTCTCCACTCGGCGCATGCACGCACCCTGGCGCTGGGCCGCCGTGGTGGGTCTGCGCACGGCGGGTGTCCTGACCGGCCTGGTGCTCTTCGTGCAGCCGGCTGTCGAGTTGCGCCAGGTTGCGCGCGAACCCAACCGGGTAGCGATTCTCGTCGACACCTCGTTGTCGATGGAACTCTCCGACAAAAAGGACGCGCCCTCCCGGCGAGAAGGTGTCGCCAAGCTCATTCGCGAGTCCGCTGACACTCTCGCCGCCTGGCGCAAGGACCACATCCTCGACATCTATTCCTTCAGCACCGACCTGGCCCGCACCTCTCTCGATGCTCTCGGCCAGGCCCCGAGCACAGGCAAGGCAACTCTCTTGCGGCAGGCTCTCGAGAAGATTCGCCGACAGTACGATGGCGACGAGTTGGCCGGCATCATCACCATCAGCGATGGCGCGGTCACGGGCGATCTGGCCGAGCTCGGCACCGGGGAATTGCGAGAGTTCGCACAAGGCCTGGATGCCCCGGTACACACGGTTTGGGCCGCTAAACCGGGTCTCAAGGACCTCGCCGTCTGGGAAGTCAGAGCAGACGAGTTTGCCTTCGTTCGCACGGTGACCCGCGTGGAGGCCGTGATTCACTCGAGCGGCTACGACAAGCGCAAGATTCCTGTGACCCTGTCGAGCGACGGCAAGGCGATGCGTCGCAAGTGGATCGAAATTGGCCCCGGCGAGAGCAACGTCTCCGTGGTCTTCGAGTTCACGCCGCCGCACGTCGGCAAGTACGTCTACAAGGTCTCCGTGCCGGTGGAAGACGACGAAGTCGTCGCAGAGAACAACAGCGCCTGGTTCGTCGTCCGCGTCATCCGCGACAAGATCCGCGTATTGCAGGTGGCTGGCCAGCCTTCGTGGGACGTGCGTGCTCTGCGCGGCATGCTCAAACAGAATCCAAACGTGGATCTCATTTCCTTCTTCATTCTTCGCACCGAAGATGACGTTCGCAAGGCCGACAACAGCGAGCTGAGCCTGATCCCATTTCCAACCCGCGAGCTCTTTGAAGAAGAGCTGCCCTCCTTCGATCTGATCGTCTTGCAAAACTTCAATTACGGCCCCTATGGCATTGGTCGCTACCTGGAGAACATCCGCTCCTACGTGGAGGGTGGAGGTGGTCTGATGATGTTGGGCGGCCCGCTCTCCTTTGCCTCTGGCCTGTACGGGGGAACCCCCATCGCACGCGCGCTGCCCGTGGAGCTAGCCAGTGGCGGAAGCGCCAGCGAGCTCTTGGATGTCGCTCGCTTTCGCCCCGTACTCACCGAGCTCGGTGACATCCACCCGGTAACCGCTCTGCGCTATGAGGCCGGCGATAACCGCAGTGCGTGGCAGAACCTGCCGCCCCTCGAAGGCGTCAACAAGGTCCTGCGCGCCAAGAAGGACGCGGCCGTCCTGGCCGTGCACCCGACGCTCAAAGACTCCGATCAACAAGCGATGCCCGTGATCGTCGCCATGGACTACGGCGAGGGTCGCAGCCTGGCGGTCATGACCGATTCGCTGTGGCGCTGGGGATTTGTTGCCGCCGCCGATCCAGGCAACGATGGCCGCCACTATCTTAAGCTCTGGGACAACGCGATTCGCTGGTTGATCCAAGATCCGGAGCTGCGCTACTTGCACGTCGATAGCGATCGCAACTCCTACGCTCCCGACTCGACGGTTCGACTCAATGTTCGCCTCTTCGATCAAGACTACAGCCCATTGAAGGGAGGCGAGGTGACGCTTGCGATCTCCAAGGGCTTTGACCCGGAAGCGCTTGAAGCCGTGCAGACACAGACCCTCAAAGTCGGCGACGCCGGCGAGGCCAGCCTCGAGCTCGAGCACTTACCTGCGGGTGTGTATCGCGTAGAAGGCGAAGCCACCGTGCGCGGTCGCAAAGTGCAGGCGCAAGACATTTTCTTAGTGCATGAGGCGAGCACGGAGCACCTTCGCCCCGCCCCACAGGAAACCGTGCTGCGCTCTCTCAGCGAACTCTCGGGCGGCGCCTTCTTGGGCTCGATAGCGCGTCTGCCTGAGGATCTGCCATTCATCGCCCCCAAGGTAGTTCGCGTTGACAAACGCAAGGATGTAGCCCTGTGGAGCCTGCCCTGGCTCTTGCTGTGCGCTTTGCTCTTCCTGGGCCTCGAGTGGCTCTTGCGCCAACGCGGCGGCAGCTTGTAAAACCTCGCCAATGAGTCTAGCCCTCGATAGCCTTGTCACTGATCTCATCTTCGAATCCGGTGACGGCCTCGATCCAGAGGTCCTCGTCGAAGCGCTGGGTGGCAAAGACGAGCTCGCGGCTCAACAGGTCATCGATCCTGACATGCAGGACCCTCGCTTCGAGATGGAGCTCTCGCCCTCGATGCCCTTCCGTCGACGGGGCGAACGCCGCCTGATGATCGCCGACAGCCGGGTGGCGCCTATGCGCCAAGACCCGCAGACGGAAACCCTCGTGCCCCTCGATCTGCGTCCCGCCAAGGCCAGACTGATCGACATCTGCAAGGCGGTCCCCGTGCGCCTGGGCCGGCTCTTTGCCCTTGGCAGCTGGGGCGACGCGGTTTGGGTCGCTCACAACTATCGCGACCTGCGCGGCATCTGCCTGCTCGGTTGGGTCCTCGATCCCATGACGGATCTGAGTGGCCGCCGACGCGCCAATCCCCTCGGTCAAAACGAGTTCGAAGAGAAGCTCATGTCCTACGACAAGCGACTCGACGAGCTCGACGACGACGCCATTCGCGAGTGTCTGCAAGGCGCCAACGTTGTCGAAGAAGATGGTCTGATCATCGTCGACGTGCTCGAAGCAGACGGTACCTGGGACTTGCAGCGCTCCCTCGATCTGGAGACCGAGCTTGCGGCCATCGAGCGCTTTTCGACCTTCGTCGGTGCCAAGAGCATTGCTGGCAAAAGCGACAAGAGCAAAGAGGCTGGCTCGAAGGAAGCCGCGTCGCAGGCCGCCAAGGCGCCTCCCGCGGCTTCCGCGGCCAAGGAAACGCCGGCAGCGGCTCCGGCCAACCTACCCGCACTTCGAGCCACCAAGCTCGGCGAGGGGCTGCTCATCATCTTTCCCGCCGAGCGCTTTGATCTCGAGATCGCTGCCGCCCTTGGCAAAAAGGACTGGGACTCGATCCTGGTGCCTAGCGATCCCATCAATGGCGCGCAAAAGGACCTGCTCTACGGAACCGGCGCCGAGTTCATCGCACCCGTCGAGTTTCTCTCCGAGTGCTTCGTGCAGGGCAAGCCGCTCAACAAGGCACAGTTCGAGGAGAGCGCCACCGCGACCAAGGATGGCACCAAGACCATGGAGGTGCACTTCCCGCGCTTTGGTCCAGTGACTCTCTTCGCCCGCCCCGATGGCTCGCGCTTCGTCTGCTCGCATTTGGGCGACAGCCAACACGTGCTCGATGCGTTGTAGAAGCACATCGCTGCTGGCCGCGTTGCTGCCCGTGCTAGTGGCCGCGCTGCCGTTGAGTGTTTCGCTAAGCGCAAGCGGCGAGGCGCGCGCGGAGGAAATCGAAATCACCTCGGACCGCATCATCTTTGGCAGGGACAACTCCCTCTTCAGCATGCCGGCCGCCGGTGGCGATCCTACCGTGCTCCTTGCGTTGCCCTGGTCGGCTGACAAGGTGACGCGATTGCGCGCCTCTGCCGATGGCAGCGGCCTCTTGGTGGCAGGCGAAGGTTTCACGGCCTGGGCCGACCTCGCGGTGCCCGACTCGCTGCGCTTCCTTCCTTGCAGCGGCCTCGCCGACATCTCCTCCGACGGCAATCGAGTGGTGTGCGGAACGCAGGACGGTCGCAACATCGCCGTCTACACGCTTCGCCCCTCCTTGGCAGTGCGCATCATCGCGCACGCACCGACCGAGCTGATGTTCTTTGGCAGTGAGCCTGATGCCATCGTCGGCGTTAGCGGTGACACGATCGTCGATCTGAATACGATGAAAGTGCTCTCCTCCCATCGACCCGATCACTCTCTCGTGCTGACGCCAGACGGGCAGCGTGCCATGGGCTCGTACCAGGAGGATGGCATTGACATCGTCTACGGCTTTCGACTCGACGGCAAAGCCGTCAAGCGAACCTTGATGCATGCGGCTAGCAGCGTGGCGACCTCAGCGGACTCGGGCTGGGCGGCCATTCAACAAGACGCCGATGCCTGCGCCGTTCGAATCGTCGGAGGCCAGTACATGTGCTGGCGCAAAGTCGAGGCGCTCGATATCAGCAGCGCGGGTCACTCGCTGCTGGTGGCCAGTCCCAACGAGGGCGGCGACTTCGACCTCTTGCTTGGCGCGGTACGCGGCACAAGCTCGGTAAAGCCCACCCCCTTGGTCGAACACGTCGGCCATGCAGCGGTCTTTTGGCCCGTGAGCCCCTAGCAGGCTGCTGAAAAAGGGTCGCGAGCGCCGGTGGTAGCACGTCTTGCGTTCGGCCGTGGGGCCTGGGCGTGTCAGGGCCGCCGTGCCGTGCGCAAAGAGTCCTCGCCGAGACCCTGGTGGCGGTGCTACCGATGGCAACGGCATTGTCCACCGACAAGATCAACCGTGCACCAGCAGGTTGAGCACAGCTAGCGCGTGATTGCTGAATTGTTCAGCACCCCCTAGGGTCAGGAAGCGCTCACGCCCGCTTGCGCCAGCGCCAGCCTGAGGGGTGGCCTAACGCCTAGTCCTCGAAGTAGGAGGCAATCGTGGCGCGGAGTTCTGTGGTCCGCCAGGGTTTGGTGATGACCACGTGCACCGAGCCATTCTCACGCGCATCGGCGATTTCCTGGTCTTCGTCGTAGCCAGTGAGCAAGAGGAAGGTGGTGCCTGGCCAGCGCTCACGCACGATGCCCGCTAGCTCTGCACCGCTCTTACCCGGCATGAGGTAGTCACAGAGAATCAGTTGAACCCCACCCGCTTCGCTCTCCAAGACCTCGAGGGCCTCCTGCGCGTCACTGGCCTCGCTCAGCTCGTAGCTCGGGCTCAACATCCTGCGCAGAAGCTCACGATTGAGTGGCTCGTCGTCGACGATCAGTAGATGCTGTTTACTGCTAGCCAAAATCGTCAGGTCCTTGCTCGACGTTCTGCGGGGGCGTGACGGGCAAGGTTACGGTAAAAGTGGCGCCTTTGCCAGGCTCACTCTCGACATCCATGGTGCCACCATGTTTGCGAACAATACTGAGAGTAATCCACAGGCCTAGGCCCGAGCCCTCGCCCACCTCCTTGGTGGTGAAGAAGGGGTCGGTGATCTTTGCGCGATTTTCCGCGCTGATGCCCATACCCGAGTCGGCGACGCGAATGCGCACTTTCTGCTTGTCATCAATGGCATCGATGGAAATCTTGATCCAGCCCTCGCCTTCGATCGCTTGCGCTGCATTGGTCAGGATGTTCATGAACACCTGATTGATGTGGC
>JAHEAK010000179.1 GCA_024642805.1 Kofleriaceae bacterium
GGAGTTTAGCCAGCGGGTTCCCGAGGACTTGCCGGTCATGTACTGGTGCAAATCGGAACTGGAGCTGGTGCTCTTGGCCCTGCTCAGCAACGCCGCCGACGCGGCCCTTGAGCGGGGAACCGGAGCCGCCGTGGACCTGCGAGTGAGCGTCGATGGCGCGTACGTACTCTTCGAGTTGACCGACTCGGGGGAGCGCGTGGCGTCATTGCGCAACTGGGGAGAGCCCTTCCGCGGCAACAAGGCCATGCACCGACATCTGGGCTTGGGCTTGCCGGCCGTTATGCAGATTCTCGGGCAGCGAGGCGGCGAGCTAGATGAGTTCGAGCGAGATGGTCGACGTGGCCTGCGCGCCCGCTTGCCGATTCGCGCCTAGAGCGGCATGCGCATGATGACGGGCAGGTGATCGCTGACCTGACTCACGTAGCCTGTCATCTGCATGTCGAGTCGTGGAATCACGGTGGTGCTTCCCGGGTGCGCATCATCGAAGGCCGTCGTCGTCACGATGTGGTCGAGCAGGACGCTCGAGGGAACGAAGCTGATGTCACCGGCGCTGAAGTTGCCGCTTGTGTGGATGTCGTAGCGGTCACTGGCGGCCGTGAGGGGCGCAAAGACCGAGGCGCCGTTGTCGAGAGTGGCGTTGAAATCACCGAGGGCGACCACGGTGTCGAGGCCATTGCCATCGACGGCCGTTCGCAGATAGTCCTCGAGAATGACCACGGCCTCCTCGCGTCGTTGCGCGTCTTGCCCACCAGAGCCTGCTTTGAGGTGTAGCGCCAGGGAGGTGTAGCTGAAGGCGCTTGCGCCGCTGCCAACAGTGACGTCGACCTTGAGCACAGGGCGAGGGAACTCGAAACCGTTGGCCGTGAAGAGCAAGAAGGTGCCACTCGTGCTGACCAGACTGGTGCGATAGATGTAGCCGACCTTCTGGTAGGTGCCATCGCCGTAGGTGTGACTCGACAAGACGCCGGTGTAGCCGCGAAGTCTGGCAACCAGCTCGTTGAAGGCGTCGATGTCCTGCACCTCTTCCATGGCCAGCATGTCGATGTCGAGGGAAGTGATGAGATCAGCGACGACGGCCGGCGTGCTGCCCGTCTTTGGGAAGTTTTCGATGTTCCAGGTGGCCAGCTCGAAGGTGCTATCGCTGCCGACACTCGGAACCAGATCGTGACGCGGCTCGGGGTAGTCGCCGCCGGCATCATCGCCGCCAAGGCCGGCATCGGCGGATGCTTCGACGGGCTCTCGACAAGCAGGCAGCGAAGCGAGAACGAGACCGGCGAGGGCCGGAGCGAGCGCTGCGACGAGAGTTTGCATGCGGTACGACAAGGCTGGCAGTCTACACAAAGAGAGGCTGGCTCCCAGCAAAAAGACGGAGCCGTGACCTGTCTCGCTGGTGGCATTTGGCACACTCGTATATAACGCGCGCGCATGCGACTCATGGTCATCGCGCTGTGCCTCTTGGCGGGCTGCCCCTCGGCGGAGGAGGACCGGCTGATTCCGCGAGATGACAGCCAATTTCGCGCCCTGGAGACTCCGGAGAGCGACGGCGAGTGCACGGAGAGCAGCGACTGCGAGGACAGCTGTGTACACAGCTGCGTGCCGACCCCCAAAGGTCCGATGACCTGTCCCGTGGAGCCGATCGCGCTTCCCGATCGTCTGGTCGGTGGCATGTGCGTGTGCGCCGAGAGTCAGCGCTGCAAGTGGCTCTAGGCCCAGCGAGCTCAGGCTTGCAATTCGGCTCGCCGAGTTAGCGGGTGGCGCAGGAAGTAGTAGAGCGAGTACCCGAAGGCGGCTGTGCACGCGATCGAGGTCACGTAGCTAAAGCCTTCGAAGAACTCGAGCCACGAGAGCTGACTCTGGGCGAAGTTCTTGTACAGCAAGAGGCCAACGCTGCCGAGGTAGCCGAAGGAGTCGGTGAGATAGATCATGAAGGCCGCTGTGCCCGTGAAGCCGACGCACGCGATGAGTCTGTCAAAGAGGATGCAGCCGAAGGGCACGTAGCCGAGGTAGAGGCCGACGCCGACGCCGATGAGCCAGGTGGTTGGAGAGATGAGGCCGGCGGCATGGCCAAGCGTGAGGATGCCAACCAGCGCGCTGCCAAAGGCCATCATCATGTGGACCATGGCAAGCGCTCGCCGGTTGTCGCGAATTCGCATGAGCAGTGCAAGGGAGGCCAGAACGACGAGCGCGATGGGCAGCTCGGCGAGCGCGAAGATTTCGGGCTGATCGGCAAAGCCAACGGCTCCCCAAAGCTCGGGCGCGAAGGTGTCGCGAAAGTCGCGATAGGCCGTGAGCAGCATGTAGAGCAAGGTCAGGGCGATGAGGCCAGGTGCGAAAGTGGTGAAGAAGCGGCTCCTGGCGGCGCCATCCATGGGTTGGCGGCGCACCCGCAGGCGCTCGTCCTCGGCGCTCGGGGGCGGAATGGCTTGCAGAAGGAAGACGAAGAAGAACATCGGCACGAGGAAGAGCAGTCCCGTGGCGGCTGGCATCCAGTATTCGGAGACGCCGGCGTCGAGCAGGATGGCGCCCACGCTCTTGACCATGCCGCTGGCGACGATATAGGACGCGGATAGGCCGGCTCCGAGAAGTTCTGATGAGCGTCTGCCTTCGAGGTAGGCAAAGACCAGGCCCCAGATCATGCCAAGGGGCATGCCGTTTAGAAAAAGGAAGATCGCGTTGGCCGGCTTGGGGCCGAGAGCAAAACCAAGCAGCGCCAATTCGGCCCAGGTGATGAGCAAGACGATGGCAAGCCCGCGTTTGGCAGGGGACATCTCACTGACGAACTTGATGCCAGCGAACTTGGAGAGGGTGTAGCCAAAGACCTGGGCAATGACGAGGACGATTTTGTAGTGAATCGCTGGCAAGAGAGGCAGCGACACCATGGCGTCGAAGTGCGCGGCGCTAAATGGCTTGCGAAAGGCGTACATGCAGAAGTACGCGCCGAAGGCTGCCACGATGCAGTAGCTGTTGAAGACGAAAGGCCGAGCCCCCGAAAGGTAGCGGGTGAGGTAGCGGGTGCGTGGTGCGGGCATGGCGGAGTCGAAGGCGGCCGTAGAAATCGCCGGCGGAGAACCGCGTGACTGTAGTCGCCTCACCGCGGCCCTGTAGGATTTTTGCGATCGCTTTCTGGATCGAAATTGGGTGAGGTCGGCCACGCGGGGATGCAGCAAGGCTTTGACAACAGGTCAACGCGCCGCGTTGGGTATCCAAGTTGCGTGCCAAGCGCTCCAGCGCGTGTGGCCGAAAAGCGTGTAGATTAGTCGATCTAGGCTCGTATTGGCTTACTGGAGGATCTCATGGACTCGCTTTCTCGACCTGGAGACGAGCAACGCAGGCTTCGACTCTCTTCGAAGACCTGCCCGCAGTGCGACGGAGCAGTGGCTCTAGACAGCCCGCATGTTCGCATCGCCCGCAGCGGCATCGAGGTCTTTTGCACCAGCGCATGTCTGCGCGACGCCATCGACGATGTGCCTTCGACCAATGAGCTGCAGGCCTTTGGCTTTGTCAGGGAGCGTCGCCGTCAGGCATCGAGGGCGACCACCGTCTTCGTGCTCGGCTTGGGCGTGGCCACACTCTCGCCCTGTGCCGCGCATCGCTATGGGCCGGCTCTCGTGCAACCCGTGATTGCCATGGGCGGCGAGCGACACAGCAATCTCGAAGTTGCGGCTCTCGACTACGGGCCGCATCCGCCGACCGACGATGAGCTCGCCGATGAATTCGCTGCCTCACTCGGTATCAATGGTTGGGTGCATCCACTGCCAGGCCCAAACCGTCGCATGCCGATTCGCGAGAGTCGGGCCTTTGGCGCCGATCGACCTGGTGATCGTCCCTACGAGTGCCGCTCGGGGCATTGCGGGGTCGACATCGGCGGCCAGCAATGGGGAGAGCAGATCCTGGCTTCGGGCGACGCCATCGTCGATAAGGTCAATCGCAGCCCTTCGCACAGCGGCGGGCTCTACGTGCGCCTCTCGCACAACGATGGCACGGTCTTCACCCAGTACTTCCACCTGGCCGCCATACCAAAGGGCTTGCAGAAAGGTGTGAGGGTTCGTGCCGGCGATGTCATTGGCCTTCTGGGCGAGACCGGTATCGTTCACGCGGAGCCGCATCTGCACTTCACCGTGTCGGTGCGCGCCAGTCCCGACGCCCCCGAGGTCTACATCGATCCCGAGCCGCTCATCGCGCTCTGGCCGATGCGCGAGTTGCGCCAGGGCTTTGCACTGGCCGGAGACACGCCAGGAGTTCCGATTGGCGCCTCGGGGCGCTACAAATCCAAGAGGGCACGACCAAAGGCGATCGTGAGCTCGTCGGAGGCCAAGATGGACAACCCAGCGATCGGCTCGCCGGCCCTGGCTGGTCCGAATTCCGCAGGCTCGAATTCCGCAGGCCCAAATTCCGGAGGGTCAGAGTCCGCTTCGCCATTGCATTGAACGCCGGCCCAGTCAGCGTCCATTCGGCAGTTCACTACTTCGTCCTTATTGGCATAAAGTCGCGCGAGCATTGGTTGTGCTCTGACTATGCGAACACGAAATCGACTCGTCCTCGTGCTGGCACTGATCGGCCTCGCCGCGCTGGTGTGGATGCTCAGCGGGCCAACGCACTCACAGGGCGAGAAGGCCGCAGGCGTGAGCGCCACGCCTCAAAGGGCCGCGCCAAAGCCCGTGCGCGCTGGCGCAGACTCAGCTTCGTCGACGGGCCCAGCTCTCGAGGGCGTGCGGGCACGGGCGCTGCGCGACGAAAACGCAACTACGGGGCTCTTTACGGGCCGAGTTTTGGACCAGGCATCCAATCAGCTCATCGCCGGCGCTGAGCTGGTCTTTGCCCACGAGGGCGCCGCCGAGAGCGTGAGCAGCGACGGGGAAGGGCGCTTCCGCTTCGAGCCCTCGGCGCTGGGCAACTATCGCTTGGCCATGGTCAGCGCCGATGGCTTCTTCTCGTACGCGCCACAATGGGAAAAGAGCCCCATCGTGCTGGTGGCCCGCGCGGAGGTGCACGTGGACGGCATCGACATTTACCTGACGCCGGCATTGGAGTACCAGGGCCTCGTCGTCGACCAAGAGGGACAGCCCGTGGCCGGTGCGCGTATTGTGGTTTCGCAATCGCGAGAGGGCGCCTTGGCCGGTGAGCAAGACGAGCTAGTCAGCGATGCCAAGGGCGAGTTTGTGTTTCGCGCCCGCGACTATTCGATCGTCACCGCTAGCCAGAACGAAGCGGTCGGCCACGCCTTGGTCGATGACGCCGTACAAAGCAGCCACCGCCTGACCATTGAGCTTGGCCAAAATCCTATGCACGCCATGTACGGCGACATGCGCATGCCACCGACGATGCATGGAAGCGCTAGTCTGAGTGGATCCGTGCGCTCACAGAATGGCGAGCCTGTGCCGGCATTCAATCTCATGCTGGCGCAACAAGCAGGTCTCGGCATGCGCCTGGTCGACCAGCGCGCCATCTTCGATGGCTCGGGCCAGTTTCGCTTCGACGATCTGGAAGAAGGCGAGTACCTGGTTACGGCCGCGGCCTCTGGATGGGCCATGGCCACTGTGTCTGGTCGCGCAAGCGAACGAGGTGGCGTTATCCAGATCGAGCTCAGTCGCGGAGCCACCATCTACGGCGAGGTCATCGATGCCGAGAGCAAGCAGCCTATCGAGCTTGCCAAAATCTCCATGGAGACTAGCTTTGGTGATTCGACCAGCGCTCAGCCCATGCGCGTTAGCGCTGTCAGCGACGCCGACGGAGGCTTTTCTCTGAGCGGCTTGCGCGCGGGCCGTCGCTCGGTGCTTGTGAGCGCCGCCGATCATCACACGCGCATCGTTTCGGCGCTTCAGATCGAAGACGGTCAGCGACTGGGACCGCTACAAATCGAGCTGTCACCAGTGCAGCAAGGCGATAGGCCGGGCCTCGAGCTCGCTGGCATTGGGGCCATGCTCGGCCAGGACGAGGCGGGCATGCTCGTGCGTGGCGTTATCGAGGGTGGTGGCGCCGCCGAAGCTGGCGTGCGCGCACAGGACATCATCACGGCCATCGATGGTCGCTCTGTGCTCGAGCTTGGTTGGGAGGATGCCATTCAGGAGATACGAGGTGCCGTCGGATCCCAGGTTCGCTTGCAGCTGCGTCGCGAATCACAAGACATGGAGCTGCTGGTCACGCGTCGCGCCATTCGTACCTAGCGAGCTGACTCGAAGCGCGAACAAATTCGCAGCAACACTACGGGTGTATCAAGATGGAACAGGCACAGCGATGCGTGCGAAGTGTTCTGTTTCTGATCGCTTTTGCTTGCGGCGATAAGCAGCAAGCCATGGTCAATGGCAGCTCATGTACAGGCTCCAGATCCTTGGCTGCGAGACGGGGCGCGCACTGGGGCTGGCCGTAGTGAAATCGGCAAACCTTGGTTAAGTCCCCGTAATCCCGTATCTAGAGTTGACATAATATCAATTATGCGACCCAATATCAGGTGGGCGCTGGACGGCTTCCAGGTAGCGCTCTGCTCCTCTGCTTGCGTGTTTTTCTCCACGTGAGCAGCCGTGATGCTGGCCAACGAGACTTCGCTCACGGCGCTCCTTTTCCGCGCGCGGATCGTGCGCGGAAATGGAATTGTTCTGTAGCTGATGGAGTGCGTCGAAGGGTCCTTGTTAGCCTCGCTGAAGTTGGAGACGATCGTGACGTTGAGCGGAATCGCCGAGAGCAAGTTGTTAGTACCCAAGAAAATGCTCGAAGCCGCCTGGCGCGTCCTTGTCATTGCGGATGCCGGAGCTTCGAGGACTTGGGCCAGCGAGGCGTTCGAGCTGGTCGTGCACAGCGATCGCGAAAGCGCCCTGGAGGCGTTGCGCGATGACCCCAAGGCTTTCGATCTGGCTGTGATTGACCTCCGAGATTCGACGGGCGCTCCACAGTCGCTTCGGCTGCTCTGCTCCCTCGACGCCCTGCTGAGCGTCGTGGTCTTCGATGAGCCTGGCGCCTCGGCCGCGGCTTGCACACGGGCCGGGGCCTTCGCCGTCCTCGAGCGCTCCGCGGCTGACGATGTGGTGGCCACGAGCCTGGCGCGAGCTGGCCGGCATTGTCGCCTGGAGAGACGCGTCCAGGCGCTCGAGGCGCGGCTTGCCACCAGTGAGAGCACGGTCGGACTTATTGGTGTTAGTGCCGCCATGCGTGCCGTTCTCGCCCAGGTTTCAAGGCTCGGCGCCTCAGAACTTCATGTATGGATTCAAGGTGAGCGCGGCACCGGCAAGCATCGGGTCGCGCGCGCTATCCACGAGGCCTCGGACCGGCGCCAGTCACCCTTCGTTGTCTTCAGCTGTGCTGCACTGACGGAAGCGCAGGTCGAGTGTGAGCTCTTCGGGCAAGGCAAGGCAGCAAACCAGGGGCCCGTGGAGCGGCCCGGAGCCTTTGCCAGGGCCCAGGGCGGCACCCTCTTCCTCGACGAAATCGCAAGTCTCCCCCTGCCCGCACAGGCGCGCCTGCTCGCCCTTCTTGACGCTGAGGTCGCCGGGGATGGGCAGGCAGACCTTCGCATCATCGTGGCGACACGCCGGGATGATGACCTCGTTGCCGGTGGTCACGTCCTGGGCGCGCTCCGCGATCGCCTTGGCGTCGCCATGGTCCAGCTTTCGCCCTTATCGAAGCGCTTAGAAGATGTGCCGCTCCTGGCTGCGCATTTCCTGGCCAGGCATGGCTCGAGCCTTGGTCGGCAGGTGGAGTCAGTGTTCTCGGAGGCTGCTATGGATGCGTTGTGCAGCTACAGCTGGCCAGGCAACGTTCGCGAGCTCGAGAACGCAGTCCGTCGCGCGCTGGCCATCTCAGCCTCGGGCTCCATCGAAGTGCAAGCCTTGCCCCGTCGAGTCGTGGGCGCCCTCTCTCGCGCTGGTCGCGTCGAGCCTGTTGGAGCTTTGGGCGAAGGCCTGCCGGCATGGTCCGATCCAGCCTGGTGTGATTCGCACGGTTTCTCGGAGGCCAAGCGCCTGGCCCTGCAGGATTTCGAACGCGTCTATCTCACCCGACTGCTCGAGCGCACGGATGGGAACATTTCTGAGGCTGCACGGATCGCGGGTATCGATCGCTCCAACCTAAAGCGCGTCCTAGGCAGGCTCGGCTTGCGTGGCGCCGGCGCCAAGGGCTAAGGCGGCTGGGCCAGTGCGGCGGCCAGTGCGCGTCCAGCGGGCGTCCAGCGGGCGGCCAGTGCCGCGTCCAGCGCCGGCGACCTATCCGGCCCCTGGCTAACGGCGAAGCGCTTCGACTTGGCTTGCGCTGAGACCGCCGGCGGCTTCGATCGTGACGCTGGTCGCCGCGCCGGTTTCGGTTTCGGTTGCGGAAACCTCGAGCATGCCGTCGACATCGACCGTGAAGTTGACCTCGACGCGGGTCTTGCCCTTAGGCCTAGGCGGCAAATCACCAAGGGTGAAGCGGCCCAAGTGGGTGTTGGAGTCGACGTCTTGATGCTCGCCCTGATAGACGTCGAGGGTTACGAAGGTCTGGTTGTCTTCGGTGGTCGCAAAGGTCTTCTTGGCGCGGGTCGGAACGGTGGTGTTGGCGCTCAGGAGTGTCGACATGCGATTGCCAGCGACCCGAATACCCAGCGAGTGAGGCGTGACATCGAGGAGCACCACCTCTTGCAGCTCGCCGCCCATGATGCCGCTTTGTGTGGCGGCGCCGAGAGCGACGATTTCGTCGGGGTTGACGCCCTTGGAAGGCTCCCTGCCGAAGATTTCTACAACGCGCTTCTGCACGGCCGGCATGCGACTCATACCGCCAACCAAAAGTACCTGGTCGAGGTCCCCTGCCGACATGCGCGCGTCACGCAAGGCGCGCTCGCAAGGGGCTGCCAGCGAGTTGAGCAGGTCGGCGCACATCGCTTCCAGTTCCGATCGAGAGAGCTCGCGCTGCAGGTGCACGG
>JAHEAK010000180.1 GCA_024642805.1 Kofleriaceae bacterium
AGAGCCCCAACCAGGACAGGGCCGCGAGAGGTGCTCCGTCGGCCCGGGCAGGCTGCGAGAAGAGGCACATGCGTCCGTGTTCCACCGGGGATTTGCCTGTGAGCAGTGAGGGCAGTGCTCCACAGGTGTAACCCATGGTTCCCCTGACATTCACTCGACTCTCCAGGAAGTCTAGCGAGTCTCCAAACAGACGGACCTGCTCAGGCCCGAGCGAATCGACAAAAACCACCAGTGTCTTCATGCCGCATGCTCCTCAATGACGTCCCTGTAGAGAGTGAGTAGTTCGTCGACACGCGACGCCCAGGACAGGTGTCCCCGCACCAGTGCCTGTCCCTCTTCCCCGGCAGCGCGCATGGCATCGCCCGAGCGCACGAGGGTCGACAACCTGGCGGCCCACTCGTTCGGATCGCTGCCCACAACAAAGAAGCGCTGGTCGTTGAGCTTGGCTGCCAGGGGTGTCAAGCCTGCCGTGCGCGCGCACAGTGCTGGTCGACCTGCGGCCCAAGCCTCAATGGCCGTGAGCCCAAAGGCTTCCTGGCTCGATGGAACGATCACGAAGCTTGCGGCGGCCAGCAGCGCAGGCATGGTCTGGGGCGCGACGTTTCCGAGCAAGACGACCTTGTCGGCGCAGCCTTCTTCGGATGCCGTCCTGCGAATGGTCTGCGCGTAGCCAGCATCCGTCTCGGCACCGGCAAAGACCAGGACTGCGTTGGCCAGGTCTGCGCGCGCGAAGGCTTCCACGGCCAGCACCTGGTTCTTCTGGCGACAAAGACGTCCAACGCACAGAACGATGAGCTTGCCGATGAGATGCGGATGCTCTTTCAAGAACACACGGCCCTCGCCCGTGCTCAATGCATCGATGTCGACGCCGTGCGACATGCGCACAATCTTTGCCTCTGGCAGAAACGCTGCAAGACCAGCGTACTCGTCGTCATTGAAACAAATGACGCGCGCAGCTCTGTGCAGAAGGTCTCGGGCCCCAAAGAGCAGCCCCAGAGGTTTCCCCAGATCCAGCAAGCCCTGGTATCGCTCTTTGGTCTCCGCCTTCATCCATGTCTGGTCAGAGGCGACGGGTCCATGAAGCGAAACGACGTAGGGACTCTTTCGCAAGCTCGCCCCGAGAGCGGCAGCGCCCCCAATGCGTCGGCTGGTGTGAAGGTGGACGATGCTCGGCCTCTTGGCAGCCACCCGCAGCGGCAAATCGAGGGAGGCAATATTGCCAGCATGCGCAATGGCCTCCTTTCTTTTGTTCGCGTTGCCAACAAAGGGCAGAAAGGAATGGTAGCGATGCAGATGTACGGCAGGCGCGAGCGGGCCTCGTTCGTGTTCCTGGCAACGAGGCGCGAAGACATCGACCTGCCAACCGCGCTGGCTCTGCATGTCTGTCACTGCGGAGATGTGGGATTCGACGCCACCCCACTCGCTGGCAACGTACTTGCGAAGTACGTGGCTGACGCGAGGGCGAATGGATTCCTTCATCGTGACTGTCACTGAGCACGATGCGTGCCGCCTGCGATCCGACACATCGCGGACACTTCCAGGTCTTCATCTGGAAGCCCGTCTCAACGTGAGTCAGCTCGTCTCATAACGAGATTGCCTGGCAGCCTTGATCTGAGACGCCTCGCATCGGTACCCGCGACGCCACGACGAAGTAGCGTGCGCAGGTCGGCATGGAGAGTGAAGTGCAAAGACTCGTGAAAACCATCCTAGTCATCTCCAATCTCTACGCACCGGTCGAACTGGGAGGCTACGAGATTCTCGCCAGGCAAATTTGTGAGGATCTGGTTGCTCGCGGGTACCGTGTCGTCGTCCTGACGACAACCGGGGAGGAGCGGGTCCAAGACGGCGTCGAAATATGGCCGCGCCTGGAGCTCACCGAAGTCGTTGGGCGGGCCGATGATCGAAGCTCCCTTCGCCGCTGGCGGGTTCATCACCGCAACAAGCGAGCTACAGCGCATGCCATTACCGAGACGCAAGCTGATGCCGTACTGTGTTTCAGCCTTCGGCGCCTTACCCTGGGCCCAGCCGCCGCGATGGAAGCCACCGATGTCGCCAGGCTCTACGTCATCAACGATGCCTGGCCGCTTGCCTATCGGCCCCGCCCTCACACCAAGCGAGCTCGAAGTCATGTCGCGGGCTGGGTCGACCGTCGTCTCTTGCCCTCGCTGACCACTCTTGGGGCCTCACTCTCGCCTGCCCTGGTGTTGAGCCAGAGTCTGCGGGACGAGCTTGCCGCAGGTGGCGTCGCTGCGAACAATGCCAATATCGTTCCGCAAGGCGTGTGCACGCAGCGATTTCGACCAATTGGTAAACAGACCAGACGGCGGACCGTTCGACTGCTCTATGCCGGCCAGCTCCACGGCTACAAAGGCGTCCACCACATCTTCGAGGCCTTGAAAAAGCTCAATGGAACTGCTGTTGGCACCGCCTTTTCACTCACCATCGCCGGCCAGGGCGACCCCCTTTATGAGGACAAGCTGCGACGCGCAGCCGATCGTCTGTGCTGCAAGGTTCACTTTCAGGGACACGTCCCCTTCGAGGAGATGCCGGGCCTGTACCGAGCACACGACGTACTCATCTTCCCGTCGACTTGGAATGAACCGATGGGGCTATGCCACCTGGAGGCGATGGCCTCCGGCTTGCCCACCGTCGTGGCCAGCGCTGGTGGCTGTCGTGAGCTCATCGAGCGGTGCCCCTACATTCTCCCCTACCCCGCCGGTGACATCGACGCTCTTGCCAAGACCCTGCTCTCCCTGATCAAGTCGGGTCGACGCAGGCGCCTCACGGGCGAGGCATCGAGAAAGTGGATCGAGAGCTTTGCGTCCCTGGCGGCCTACATCGATCG
Source organism: Kofleriaceae bacterium (assembly GCA_024642805.1). Classification (GTDB taxonomy): domain Bacteria; phylum Myxococcota_A; class Polyangia; order Haliangiales; family Haliangiaceae; genus NORP324. The sequence continues at coordinate 2,846 of JAHEAK010000180.1, forward strand.
CATCGAGTCGGAGCTCATCGGGCCCTGTGCGCTTGCTACCAGCGCGCCGATGACACCGAGGTAGACCCAGACCAACTGGCTGACCATGGTCAGTCGCAGGGAGTACTCCAGCTGGCCCTGCACCAAGACCGCCAAGACGCCCACGGCCAGACCTTGCAGCAGGTCCCCATGCACAGCGATTGGGGCGCTCACGGCGTGTCGAAAGGCGCGCAGCACAGGGATGCAGTACATCAACAAGAAGACCATCAGTCCCGGATAACCCAGCTCGGCCAGGGTCAGCCAGTAGACATGGTGGGCGACACCTCCTCGGTCCACCTCCGGTATGCCCACGATGTCGGCGTAGCGGACTGAATTGGCATGCGAGTAGTGATTGAGCCCCACCCCGAAGACGGGATGGTCCTTCACCATCAGCTCGGCCATGTCTTCAAAGAGGACTCGAGCATGGGCTGAGGCATCCGGAGCCTTGGTAAATCGCTCCTGGATGGTGTCACCCGCCTTGATGCCCAGACCGACAAGGGCAATGAGCCCCAGTATGGCAACGCGAATCAGGCGTGGGTCACGATGCCGGTACGCGCTGAACGCAAAGACGATCACACTCGCCATGAGGGTCATCGCGATGCCTCCACGCGACAAGGTAAGAACCACACAGCCGACGGTCGCGAGCACACCAGCATAGGACCAGCGTGAACGAGAGGGCCCCAGCGAAATCGCTAGCGAGAGCGAGTACACCAACACAGCGGCTTGCGCGAGACCGTTTTGGTGGGCAAAAGGCCCTGGGACCTGGTGCATTCCGAAGAGGTATCGCTGCTGGACCGCCAACAAGAACGCGTAGACCTGTCCCATGATGAGGCCCTGCAGAAGGGGCGAGCCGAGTCCATAGGCGACGGCGCGATGGGCTGCCGCCGCCACCCAGAACATGCGCAGGACCTTCCAGACGCCAAAGAGCGTATACAGCGGTACCGCCGCGAACACTCCTGATAGCACACACACGAAGAGATAGGTGCCGCGGATCTTGTTCCTGGCCTCGACTCTTGGCAGTGCGACGAGGAGACTCCAAGCCAGCAAGTCCACGATGGTGATCTCAAAGCCGCGGGAGGTGCCTCGGTAGTGCTCGTAGGATACGAGATTGAGACTGATCAGGCAAAATGGCAGCGCCCCCAAACCTCGTGCGAGCCAACGTTGAATGCCAACGCGCTGGCGGATGATGGTGCCGAGAAAGATCGCTCCGACGCAGAGCGCCACTGCAACGACGCTTTTCACGCTTGCGCCAACTGCTTGCGGAAAGCGAAGGCAGCCGAGAGCAATCGTCGTCTCATCGGCTCTTCGAGATAGGTGTAGACAAGATGAGCGACGACGACGATGGCCAAGAAATAGCCGCAGAGCAGTACCAGGGAGCTGTACCAGGATTGCGAGCTGTGACCAGGCAGACGCGCACCAAGCTGGATGAGCACAACGTGGTGGCTCATGTACAGCGCGTAGGAGATCCTGCCGAGGTATTGCAGGGGACCAGAGTCGAGCAGCTTGCTCTCACCAGCAATGGCGAGCGAAGGCACCAGGAGTGCCAGTGCCGGCAAGATGATTGCCGGCGAAAGATCCAGGAAGAGTAGCCCCGCGACCACAAAGGGCCACATGCGAGCGCTCTTGTGCAGGCGCGCGGCCTGGGTGCCCAGAAGCGTCCAGCAGCGCCACAGACAGGCACCGGCACCGAAGCCGGCCGCGCAGCGGAAGATGCCCAGGTCATAGCTGCTGTCGTAGTGGCCTGCCCTGGACAGCTCGACGATCGCAATCAACGCAAGGTAGCCCAAGCCACCAACGGCGAGCAGTTTCCGGGCAGAGCGCGCACCTTGGAGAGCCGGTGCAAGGAGTGGAAAACAGGCATAGGCGAACCACTCGGCATGAATCGACCAGGAAGGTGCGTTCCACGACGCGCTACCACCCGGCAACCAGACCTGCGCGAGCAAGAGGTGACGCAGAAGATTCCCGAGGCTGTAATCGGCACCCTCCGCGAAGTCCTTTCCGATCATCCGAGAGCCGGCGATGCCCGCCAGCAAGACGAGAATCACGAAGAGGTGCACCGGATACATGCGCGCGAAGCGGCGATAGAGGAAGGCGCTCCAGGTGGCCCAGGACCTTGGCGTAGCCGCCATCTTCCTCGTGTAGGCGTGGGCGATCACAAAGCCGCTAAGAGCGAAGAACAGGTCTACGCCCAAAAAGCCGGCCTCGAGTGGCGCCCGAAGAAATCCGAGATTCCATCCCCAGGCATCAAAGACCCCCAAGAAGTGGAAACCGAGCACCCAGATGGCCGCGACGCCTCGCAGTCCGGTCAAGCTCGTGAGTTGCCGCGCTGTGCTCACGCGCTCGTGCATTCACGAGCACGAAGCAACAGCCGTGCCTAGCATCGGCGCCTGTCGATGCCTCGAAGCCATGGCTGTTCTCGACCATGAGCTAGCGGCAAACCCTTGCCATTGCGTCGCACTCATCTCGCTTTGAGACGGAGCGTCTCAGCGTGGGCCAGATTTGCCTCTCACCCTGGTCGATGACACGAGATTGCGGTCGGTACGTTCGGTGCAATGACGATGTTCATGCAAGATCAAGTTACCCAGAGAATTCTAGTCGTTGATGACGACACGGTCACCCTCACGATTCTCGCCGCCGAGCTACGAGCGGCCAGCTACCGGGTTCTAACCGCCAGGAACGCAGAAGATGCCTTAGAGCTTTTGGAGCTCGTGCGTCCAGACGCTGTGATTTCCGATGTCGTCATGCCGGGACTCTCGGGCATCGAGCTGCTATCCGAACTCAAGTCGCGTTCCGAAGTTAGTGGAATTCCTTTGCTGCTCATGAGCGCGGGTGGAGTGGGCGAAGAGAAGGCTGCGGCGATTCGGCTCGGTGCGTGTGACTACTTGCAAAAGCCCATTGTCGGCCTGGAAGTTCTTGCTCGTCTCGAACTGCACCTGGAACAATCCGACGAGCTCAACAAACTGCGACGTCTGTGCGAGCTGGACGCACTCACAGGCCTGAGCAACCGTCGAGGCATCGAATCCGCCCTCGATCAAGCGCTGTGTAAGGCAAGAGCCGGTTCATCCGAACTCAGCGTTGTGATCCTTGATGTCGATAACTTCAAGCATGTGAATGACACACACGGACACAAGGAGGGCGACGCGTTGCTGCGCAAGGTTGGCAGCCTGCTGCGCCAGGAAATTCGTCAAGGTGATCTGGCAGGGCGTCTGGGTGGAGACGAATTCGTGCTCGTCCTACCCGGATGTTCACACGTGGCGGCGATGCAGCTGGGCGCTCGAATCGACGTTGTCATGAACAGGTTGTGCAGCAAGTATGAGCAGCCCGTCGGCCTCTCCTTCGGCGTCTATTCCGCGCACGGGGGCGCCAACGCCGAAGAGGTCCTCGATGCAGCCGACAGAGCGATGTACGCCGCCAAGCTACAGCGAGCCGGCCGGGTCCGAGGGGCTCGTGGCCAGGTCGGCGCTCTCGTCTCAAAATGAGATCGGAATCCAGAACTGAGACACGATGTCCCATTCTGAGACTCAACCAGAAGTTGAGCTGAGCAAACTCAACAACTTGTGACGTCTCAATCTGGCGCATCGCTTGCTCTAGGGAGGAGGCGATGCAGCAAGTCCAATCGACTGTTCTCGTCATCGAAGACGATCCGCTGGTTCTGAAACTCCTGTCCACCCAGCTTCGCGTGGCCGGGTACAAAGCCATCGAAGCGCAATCCGCACGCGCTGGCTTGGCTGCGGTCGACGACAAAACCTGCGCGGTGTGTCTCGATCTCGGACTGGGAGACCTGGGGGGCCTGGAGGTGCTCAAGCAGCTTCGTGAGCGCTTCCCTGAGATGCCGGTGATCGTGGTGACCGCCAGTGATCGAGCGGAGGATGCGGTGTCCTCGATCCAGGCTGGCGCCTACGACTACCTGGTGAAACCGGTCGAGGAGCTTCGACTCAAGTCGACGGTGGGACGAGCTATCGAGCGACACCAACTGGTCAGGAGTCTGCGCAAACAAGACTCGCTGGACTCCAAGCTCTTCGGCAACATGATTGGCCAGAGTTCGGCCATGAAGGAACTCGCGACGCAGGTTGAGCGCGTTCTTTCCTCCGACGTATCGGTAGCCATTCTCGGCGAGAGCGGCACAGGCAAAGAGCTCGTCGCTCGAACGCTCCATGACAAGGGAGGTCGTAGCTTGGGGCCCTTCGTGGCTCTCAACTGCGCGGCCATTCCTGAGAACCTCCTCGAGTCTGAGCTCTTCGGTCACGAGAAGGGCGCATTTACGGGCGCGCAAAGCCAGCACAGAGGCCGTTTCGAGCAGGCAGACGGCGGTACGCTCTTCCTCGACGAGATCGGTGAGATGAGCGCAGCAACCCAGGCGAGCCTGCTGCGTACCCTGCAAGAGGGCACCATTCGGCGCGTAGGTGGCACTCGTGAGATCAAAGTCAACGCTCGCGTCGTGTGCGCCACCCATCGCAATCTGGCCATCGAAGTCGAGGAGGGCCGATTTCGCGCCGACCTCTTCTATCGACTGGTCGTCTATCCACTTGAGATTCCGGCGTTGCGCGAACGCACTGACGACATTCCACTCTTAGTCGCGCACTTCCTGACGACGCTAGGCAAGGAGAGTGGCTCAAAGGTAAAGCACGTCGATGCCGAAGCGCTCGAAGCACTGGTTGCGCATGACTGGCCTGGAAATGTTCGGGAATTGCAAAACGTCATCCATCGTGCGGTTCTCTCATGTGACAGTAAGACCATCAGCAGGACGCATCTTCCTCAAAACTTGGTGAAGAGCACCAAGGCGCAGGCACCGCTTCCTATGGCCTCGGGTCACGAGACCTCGGTCGCAGAGCTTCCACTGGTGTCACTGGCGGAGCTCGAGCAACGGGCCATTCGCAGGACCCTCGCCCACACCGGCGGCTCGGTTGGCAAGGCGGCAAAGATTCTCGGCATCGGGCGCGCCACTCTTTACCGGCGCCTATCATGTGATGACACCTTGCTGAACACCCCTGCCCTTTCTCTCCAAAACTAGGATCACCATGTACGGACTCGTCAACAAAGCAATCCAAGGTCTCGTTACCGAGAAAAGAGACAGCCAGGTTTGGGCCCGTATCGTCGACCAAACAGGCAGCGCCTCCTCCTTCATCAGCATGGAAACCTACCCCGACAGCGTGTCCTTTGCGTTGGTGGGCGCCGCAGCGCAAGAACTTGGCATCGACGCAGCGAGCTTCCTTCGCGAACTCGGTCACTACTGGGTGACCTACACCGGCTCGGAGGGCTACGGAGACATGTTCAACCTGTGGGGCGATGATCTGCGCAGCTTCTTGAAGAACCTCGATCTCATGCATGAGAGGGTTAAGTCGAGCATGCCGCAGCTAGAACCACCGAGCTTTACCACGGTCGACCAGCCCAATGGCCAAATACGCCTGTCCTATCACAGTCACCGCGAAGGCATGACGCCGATGGTGCTTGGCCTCCTGGAAGGACTCTCGGTAAAGTTCTCAACTGCAATGTCAGTGGAGCACGTCGTGCACCGTGTCGATGCCGGCCATGACGAGTTTCTTCTGACCTTCCCCAATGCCTAGTGCCAGGCTAAGCCCAGAGCAGGTCGAGAACCTGTTCCCCTTCATGGTCGCCATTGATAGCGAGCGGCGGGTTTGTCAGATCGGCAGGAGTCTGAAGATACTGGTGCCGACACTGAAGTGTGGTGACCTCGTATCAGAGCACCTGACAATACAGCGCCCTGTCATCGATTGGTTTGACAGTTCCCTGACCGGGGTGACCCACTCGTCCATCACGGTGCAAGTCAATGGCAATGCCGCGCCGCCCCTCAAAGGGGAGTTGGTCGTCTGTAACAATGGCGAAATCATCCAATTGATGCTGCGACCGTCCATTAGCGGGCCTGAGGTCTTGTCGAAGTATGGACTCACCGTTCGTGATTTTGCCCCTCACGACCCCCTCGTCGATCATCTCTTCCTCGTGCAGGCCCAGGAGGCTGGCATGCGCGATCTCCGCAGCCTCACGACGACCC
>JAHEAK010000812.1 GCA_024642805.1 Kofleriaceae bacterium
TTCTGTCTTTGCCCATGGCCTGAAGAGCCCGAACGGAACTGGCGCGGCCCATACTCAGCGGGCTGATGGCCTTGGGGAGAATGGCGTCGCCTCGGATGGGGATAAGCGGCAAGTCGAACGTGGCTAGAGGACTGAGAGCACCTGTGTCGATATCGCTTGCCTTCTTCGTCATCGAGCCCCCTTATCGAGTCCACTGCTGAAGCATGTGGAGCAGGGGCCATGCCAGAGGCTGGCCGGGCCATGTCAGTCGATGTCGCGCCGCTCCACGCGCTCTGCAGGAGATGGCAGGCGCGCTGGCCTGACGGGAGTGCGAACTCACCGACGGCTATGCAGAAAAATTCCAAAGGTGAAGACGTGCACCGGCAGGGACGAGCGAGTCGTTGCGCCGATCCCTAGCAAAGCCCCCGCATGCGAGCACACGGCGCTTCTTCGATCCTCCTGGCTCTTGGTATGTCGTGTGCTGCAGGTGATCGGGGAAGGGGAGGTGGAACATGGTAGATCATTGGAACTTGGGAGATCTCATTTGCAGGCTCTACGACGAATACAGTGCACTCTATGGCGATAACGAACTCGCCGCACTGGCAGCCGACGTGGCGCTCAACGACTTGCTTGTGCGCTTCGATGTGCACGACTTGGCGTTTCTGGACGAGGAGTCTGAAGACGAGCTGGTCTCGGAATCCTTCGTGCACGAGCCTATGTTGCACTAGCGCAACGGCGCATCGGCATGAGCGCGGGCGGGTGTCGGCATCATGGCAGCTGCGCAGGCACGGGCGCGCCGTGCTTGCGTGCTCGTCTGCGCGTGCTCGTCTGCGTCCTGCTGCCTTTGGCCTAGGGTGTGATCGCTCTGGCCAGTGGCAAAGGCTGCGGAGCTGGGGTGTCTGCAAACGAGAAGGGCGGATAGTCATCGACCAGGGCCGCCTGGTAGACCAGCAAGCGCACACTCCAGCGCTGGATACCCACCAGATAGCGAAAGGCGTGCGTGCCAACGTGTTGCGTTAGCAGGATCGAGAAGGCTGCCCACACCCACACAAAGACGCCAATCCAACCGAGAAAGGCCAGCACCAGGGCGCTCGGCAGGCCCGTGACGACCCGGAAGAGCGCCCCCGAGGGCGTCGGCGCAACCAATGCTTCCACCTCAATCGAGACCGCTTCTTCTGGCGAGCGCCCCGGTAGGGCCTCGGCGACCAGACCTGCCCAGGCGCTGAGAGCCGCAAACCAGCGCAAGACCGTCAACACGGTCTTGCTATCTCGTTGCAGATAGCGCTCGGGCGATCGAGCGGAGACCCGACTGGCGGCGAAGACCGGCAGCGCAAGGTAGAGGAAGGCAAAGACCATCCCGAACGAAAGCCCGAGCACGCCCAAGGCACAGAAGGCGATAAAGCGCGCTGCCAGTTGAATCCGGGTGAAGTGCTCAGGCTTGCGAACGAAATAGTGTACGGGGTGCATGGCTAGGTCCTATGTTTGTCATTTTGTCTGCCATCCGTCTCAGCGATGGCCCGGTAGAGCACGCGCTCGCCGTCCTCGTGAATGAAGCCAATGGGCACGACCTTGATGCCGCCGCCGCCGCCAGCGCCAAAGCTGCGCTTTACGGCTTGTGCCAGCGATCCAATCTGTTTCGCCAGGCCGTGGCCGTTACCATTGCTGCCACCCACGGCGCCGCCGAAGCCAATTTCAATGCGCGCAACGGGAATGATCTTGTGTTTGTCGAGAGCCATGGGGGCGCCGAAGACAACGTTGATGTTTCCCTCGCTGCGGATGGCTTCGGCGAACTCGTGGGCGATGCGCGCCACGGCATCGGCTCCGCCCAGTGTAGTGGTGGTTGCCTGCTCGGTGATTGCGTCGGTTGAGGTGATGGTCATGTCGTCCAGAAAGTGCAATGTGCATACCGAGACACCCCCCAGGCGCGCTGGCTAGCTCACCAGCGACCCTTGTCGTTATCGTCTTCAATCCCCGCATAGCTGCCCGGATCGGTGAGTTCATCGTCCTCCTCGAGTTTTAGAAGTCGTTCGATGATGAGACAGAGTGCGTCGACTCGAAAGGTCGAGGGCGGCGATGTGCGCTCGCCCATTTCATAGTCCATGACCGCTGCTAGCGCTGCCTCGCGCAACTCCGCTCGGGTTGCGCCGACTGCCAGGATCTTGTCGAGGATGAACTCATCGACCTCGCCGATGATCTGATCAACGTCTTCACGGGTAACTCTCATGCCGGGTCTCCGTTTCCTTGCTGATGTCTTGGTGACTGCGCGCTTTGCTCGACGTACGGCCCACACCCACACAGCAAGTGTCATTCCATGGTTTGTGTCGCCTGCGCAGGGGGGGCCCGGCGCCCGCCAGCGCCCAGTGATTGAAGAATTGCGCCAGGGAGAAAACTCCCGCTTACAGGTAGAAATTCGCAGGTTCCACCGCGATTGCGCTAGGCTCC
>JAHEAK010000181.1 GCA_024642805.1 Kofleriaceae bacterium
AGCCTTGCTCACAGCTTTCGCTTTTGCGGGCTTGGCCGCTTTAGCAGGTTTAGTCGCTTGTTTCTTCTTAACGCTTCGTGCGGAACTCATTTGGGTTGCAACAGTTCCACATGGGCTATGGCAGCGTCCAGCCCCAGGTAGTAGCTTCGTGCGCCGAATCCACTTATCAAGCCAATGCTCTTGGCGGCCGTCAGCGAGACATGGCGAAAGGGCTCGCGAGCGTGAATGTTGGAGAGGTGACACTCGACGCTTGGCACTGCACAGGCGTCGAGGGCATCGCGAATGGCGACGCTGGTATGTGAATAGCCGCCAGGATTGAGCAAGAGCGCGTCGTAGTGGCCACGCGCTTTCTGAATGTGCTCCACGATCTCGCCTTCGAGATTGCTTTGCACGGCCTCGACCTTGACGCCGCGTTCCTTGCCGCGCCGCATCAACTCCTGGTTGATCTCGTCGAGCGTGGTCGTACCGTAGACCGAGGGATCGCGGGTGCCCAGTAGATTTAGATTGGGTCCGTGGATCGCCAGGATCCGCAGCCCGCGATTCACGGCTTTGAAACCCACGGTGGCGCCCTACCTCAGAGCTCGGGACGGAGCTTGGACTCGGCGAGGCGCATCAGGAAACGAGTCTTGCCGGCGTTGGCGTTGGCACCAAGAATGACGGCGAGGAAGTAGTCATCGGTGACCATGCGAATGACCAGGGTCATGCCCTCGGCCTTCACCATCAGCTCGTTCATGCCGCCGATATCGAGAATCTCACCGGCTTTACGCACCTGAGTGAGAATGAACGAGAACTCCATGCCGACAGTGTTGACGTCGAACTCTCGCTCAGGACGTACGTAGTGCTCCAGTGCAATGCCATCGAGGCCCATGATGAGGCCGCCGATGCTGCCCTCGACACTGTCGACTACGTTTTTGATCTGCTCAGTGAACACTATTACCCCGCGAAGATGAACTTTGGAAATCCTACCTCAGTCAGGGCCCATAGCTCACGCCGGAGGTACATCAATCGGTTCCTCGAGGACAGCGGGGCAGATCACATCGCCATTGGACTTGGTGCAGCAGTCCAGCGGAGCGTCTTGTTGGTCCTGGCAAACCCCGCCGCTGTTGATCTCCTGGTCGCCGATGTCGGTACACAGGCCCAGGTCAGTAACCAGGCAGCCCTTGCATACATCGATGGGGTAGTTGAAGACGTTCGATTTGACGGTGCTGCCATCGATGCTGCCGACGATCTGCACTTCGGCGATGACCTGCTCGAAGTCCCCATCGTCGAGCTTGGCCTCGAGCGCTTCGAGCACATCTTTGGAAATGACCTCGAAGGCAAAGGACGCGACCGTGCCGGCCGGGATGCTGCCGCTGAAGGACTGTCTAAAGTGAGTCAGCTCGTCGCCAAGAGCGGCGATCTCCGCTTCACTGAAATGGCCGCCTGTGAAGACGAGGTCGATGTTGGCGCCATCTACGAAGACCGTTCGAGCGGCCTGGTCACTGCTCACCGCGACATTTTCGACCAGTGGAGTAAAGAGATAACCGGCATCCGCCGTTGCTTCGATGCGACCGCGCGGCAGGAAGGTAGAGGCTTTGCTCGCTGGAACCGAGCAACCGTCCTCTGGCTGCTGATTGCGAAGTACCTGAATGGTGGCTCCTGCGTCGACGCATGCAGAGAGGCCAATGGCGCTCGCCAAGATACACTGCCAGGGCATGTATGATCGTTTCATCTTCTCTCTCCTCCGTAGAATCATAACCTAGTCTTCTAGCAACAAGCGGGTTAGCTCGCTCAGCTCGATATCCTGCATTCGCACATCGCCGGGATGGGCGAGCGCAATGAATCGCACCAACGAACCTGTGCGCTTCTTGTCCACACGCAAATGAGCTAAGACCTCAGAGTTGAGCCAGGGCCCTAGCTCGGTTTGCAGTCCTGCCGCCTCGAGTACGGCACAGACGCGAGCTTCCAGCGTGGCGTCGCACAGACCGATCGCGTGCGACACGCGACAGGCGGCCAGCAAGCCGAGGGCCACTGCTTCGCCGTGCAAGACCTGTCCATAGCCAGCGGCCTTCTCGATGGCATGAGCCAGGGTGTGGCCCAGATTCAAGGTAGCGCGCACGCCGCGCTCGCGCTCATCTTCGGAAACCACCGCTGCCTTGAGCTGCGCGCAGGAGCGGACCAGCTCGCAAAGCTCGGCACCGACCAGAAGCTCTGGCGCGGCAATCTCGCTGGCCAGGGCCTCAACCTGTGGCCAGATGGCGTCATCGAGCAAGGCATATTTGACCAGCTCGCCGAAAGCCGCTCGCAGCTCGCGCTTGTCGAGTGTCGCCAAGAGATTGGGATCGGCGAGGACGAAGCTCGGTTGCCAGAAGGCGCCGATCAAGTTCTTGCCCTGTGTGCTGTTGATGCCAGTCTTGCCGCCAATGGCGGAATCGGTCATGGCAAGCAGCGTTGTTGGCACCTGTACCAGGGCGATGCCGCGATACAAGGAGGCAGCCACGAAGCCGGCCAGGTCACCGACCACGCCGCCACCGAGTGCAACGATGGCTGACTTCCTGTCAAGACCGCCAGCGATCATCGCTTCGCACTGACTGGCAAAGACGCTCAGCTCCTTGCTGTCTTCGCCAGGGGCCACCGTCGAGCTCACGACCTCGATGCCTTGCGCCTTCAGCGAATCGACCAGGTCCTGCCCGTAGAGGCCGAAGACGGTCGTGTCGCTTATCAGGCCGAGCTTGGTGAGCCCGGGAAGTCGAGCTCGCAAGAGTGGACCAAGCTCAAGCAGGCTTCCTCGGCTGACCACGACCGGATAGGAGCGCTCGCGCAGAGCCACGACGGCCGCATCTTCGAGGAGCTTTGCGGGTAATCCCTTGCAGCTGTCGAGCGCGTCTTCGATCTCGGAGGCGACGCCTGCTGCGTCCTTGCCCTCGGTGCTCACGCTGATATGCGCGCGCCGATAGACCGGAGCGCGGGTGCGAAAGAGATCTTCGACCTCGGCGGGAGAGGCTTGCAAGAGCGGACGTGTGGGCCCGCTCTGGGCCTTGGCCCGCTGCAGGGCGGTGCCTAGCTCGGTGGCCAGATGCACCACCGTGCCCTTCGTGCGCATCTTGCTCAGGTTGTCGGCAAAGCAGGGACTACCGCCGCCGGTAGCCACAATGCTGGCGGGACCAGCGAGCACCTGATCGAGCATCCTGGCTTCACGAACCCGAAAGCCCGCTTCCTTCTCACGAGCGAAGATCGCGGCGACGCTCATCTGGGCGTCCTCGGCGATCAGGCTATCGAGGTCTACGAAGGGCATGTGCAGTCGGTTGGCCAGTGCTCGCGCTACCTCGGTCTTTCCCGAGGCCATGAAGCCGATCAGGAATATCGAAGGCGGCGCGGACACGAAGCTATTGGGCGCAGGGCAAGGAGGCGCGATTGGTAATCTTCGGAGTGATGAAAATCAGCACCTCGGTGCGCTCGTCATTTTCGCGCGTGGTCTTGAACAACCAACCAACGACAGGCAGGTCGCCGAAGAAGGGCACCTTGGAGTAGGCGACACCCGAGTTGCGGGTATAGATGCCACCGATGACCGAGGTGTCACCGTCTTGGACGAGCACGGTGGTCTTGGCTTCTTTGGTGAGCAAGGTTGGGTCACCACGAGCACCCGTGTTTACGAAGTCGGCTTCGTTCTTCTTGACCTGGATGTCCATCGACACGCCACAGTCTCGCAGCGAGACCGAGGGCTTGACCTTGAGCTCCAGGTCGGCAGGTACGAACTGAGTTTGTACGCCGCTGGCCGAGACCACCGAGACAGGAATCGAGACGCCCGATTTGATCTGCGCCTCGATGTTGTTCGAGGTCGTGATCTTTGGCGACGAGATGATACGAACCGAGCCTTCATCCTCGAGGGCGGAGAGGCGGAGGTTGAGGCCGAGGTTGCCACCCACCGAGCCGAGCGAGAGACCGATACCACCACCCGATCCGGTACCGATGGCAGCGGGCAAGTTGACGGCGAAGTCCGAAGGCGCGGCAGAGAGACCACCGACAGGCGTCTGTCCATCGTCGGCGGCGCCGGCAAGACCGATCGAGCTTGGGAAGATGAGGCCGGTGGCATTGCCGCCAGCGGCGGAGGCACTGATGTTGCCGCCCCACTGAATACCGAACTGGCGCACGAAGGTGCTGCGAGCTTCGACGATGCGGGCTTCGATCTGCACCTGCGGCGTCTCGGAGTCCAGACGAGTGAGCATCTCGATGATGCGACGGCGGTTGGCGGCCACGTCGTTGATGATGATCGCGTTGGAGCGGGTATCCACCTGCAGGCTGCCCTTGGGCGACTTCATGGACTCCAGCTGCTTTTTGACCTCGGCTGCGTTGACGTAGTTGAGGTTGAAGATCTCTGCATTGGGTGCCTCGCTGTCGGCCTTGGCGCGGGCACGGGCAAGCTTGGCTTCGAACTCAGCATCGAGTTCTTTTTGGGTGGCGATGCGGAAGAGCTTGGGCCCTTCCATTTTGAAGCCGAGGCCTTTGGAGGCGAGGATGACGTCGAGAGCCTGGTCCCACGGCACTCGGCGCAGTCGAATGGTCACGCGCGCCTTGATGTCGTCGGGCACGATGATGTTGACACCGCCGACGTCGGCGAGCAGTCGCATGAGATCGTGGATGTCGCTCTTCTTGTAGTCGAGGTCGATCTTCTGACCGCTGTAGGTCTTGCGACGGCGATTGGAGAGCTGTGCCACGGTCTGTTGCGTGATTGGGCTCGACGCGGAGCCGTAGCCGGCGACCGATTGTGTGCGATACGAGGTGCTCTTGACCTTGTTTGGCTCGGGCGTGGTGTTGGCGACTTGCTCGCGAAGCGCGGGGAACTCCCAGTAGTAGGTGTTGCCGACTTTCTTGAGCGTGCCCTTGGAAGGCCCGGTGAGGTCGACGACGATCTTGAGGTTATTGGGATTCTTGGGATCGCGATACGAGGACACCGCCTTGACGGCTCCGCGCAGGCTGGAGGTGTCGAGGGTGCGCTCTTGGTCATCGCGAATGGCGGCCAGAGGAATCTCGAGCACCGCCTCATCGCCGCGGTTGGAAAGCACGCGGGGCGCTGCGGGTGCGTTCATGGCGATGACCACCCGGCTCACGTCCTGACGCTGCACCACATCAAGCTCGTTGAGGCGAGTCTTGGCTTCGACGACGTTGACGACGGCCTGACTCTTGTTGGCTTGCGCCAGAGTCTTGGCGGCCTGCTTCTCGCGCTCAGCGGCCATGGCTAGCGCCTCGGCGCCTTTTTGGCGGGCAGCCTCGGCAAGCTCGCGCTCGGCACGTGCTTGCTCGAGGGCTTTGTTAGCGGACTCTTCATGCTCGCGTGCGGTAGCGATGGCTTCGGCACCGGCTTGGCGATCACTCTGCGCGCTCTGACGTGCGCGCTTGCTATCGGCGAGGCGAGCCTTTGCTGCCTCTTCCTGGACCTTGGCCAGGCGCATCTGCTCAGCGACCGCCTGGCGTTCACTTTCAGCGGCAAGGCGGGCGCGCTTGGCCAGCTCGAGTTCGTTTTGCAGATCGACTTCTGCCTGTTGAGCACGACTCCTGGCGTCCTTGGCGGCTTGCGCATCCTTGGTGGCTTCGTCGCGAGCGATTTGCGCGGCATTCTCATGAGCGCTGGCCTTGCTGCGCGCCAGGGTGGCTTCTTGTGCTTCGCGCACGGCGGCGGCGCGATTTTGCTCCGCGGCCTCACGGGCCTGGCGAGCCTGCTCGAGCTCGTTTTTGGCCAGGATGCGCATCTTCTTGGCTGCGTCCAGTTGCCCCTTCATGTCAGCGCGCTTGGCGCTGAGGGCACTGAGTTGTTTCTCTTCGTCGGCGCGGCGGACGCGGGCTGCTTCGGCTTGTTCTTGCAAGGCGAGCAGCGACTTCTCGGCCTCTTGTTTCTTACGTCCCAGCGTGGCGACCTCGGTGCGCTGTGCGCTGAGAGCGGCCTCTTGTTGTGAGAGCGACTTTTGCGCGGCATCGCGCGAGGCGCTCAAGTTGCGCGCTTCTTGTGCCAGACGATCGCGCTCGGAAGCGCTCACCTTGCTATCGGCGGCGGCTTTTTCCGCGCGGGCGACAGCGGCTTCGGCGGCCACACGACGAGACTCCGCCTCTTGCCGGGCTTTCGAGAGCGTGGCGATATCGGTGCGCAGTTTGCGCTCCGCTCGCTCGGCGTCCTGGCTCTGGCGGGTGGCGTCTTGATGGGCCTTCTGAGCGGCGGCAACCGCAGCTTCTTCTTGGGTGCGGAGGTTGCGGGCCGCGTCGAAACGCGACTCTTCGGCGGCGACTAGAGCGCGAAGCTCTTGCGCTCGCTTGGCGGCGGCCTCAGCGGCAGCTTCGGCGCCTGCACGTTTTTCGTTGGCCGATTTGCTAGAATCGATGGCGGAGTCTCGCTGCGCTTCGGCAGCTTCCCGCTCGCGCGTCGCCAGGGCCAGAGCGCTGGCAGCCGCTTGACGGCGTGACTCGGCTTCTTGACTGGCCTGCTCGGCGGCTTGCCTACGCGACTCAGCCAGACGCATGGCTTCTTCGGCTTGCTTGCGACGTTGCTCGGAGGTGCGAGCGGCAGCCTCTGCCTTGGCCTCGAGCTTGCTGTCCTGACCTTTGTTTTGCGCGCGAGCTTTCTCGGCCTCGGCCAGAGCGAGCTTGGCGGCCTCTTCGGCTTTCGCGACGGAATCTTGTCGAGCGGCAGCGCGCTCTTCGGCCTCGACAGCGCGCTTCTCACGCAGCTGGGCATTGGCGATCTCTGCGTTGGCAAGACGTTGGGCCTTGATGGCCTGGGCGCTCTTGCCAGTGGCCTCCGCCATCAACTTCTCGGCCTGGGCGATGCGCTCCTTGGCTTCGAGCTCGCGCTGCGCGGCCAGCCCGCGAATGCGATCGGCCTCGGCCCGTGCACTGGCAAGCTCCAGTTCGGCCGCCTTACGTGCGCTGGCGCTCTCATTTTGCACCCGCTGCAGCATGGCTGGATCGATGCCTTCAGGTTTACTCTTAGCTGTCACTTCAACGACAACGTCATTGCCGATGGCTTTGACCTGATAGCTGCTTGCCCGCGACAGTCCAACGACCACTCGAACCAGCTCACCGCTGCTCTTGGACATGTTGTGAGCGCTCACCTGGCCAACGGCCCAGGAATTGACACTCCAAACCGCTTTGTCGCCGTCCTTGCGCAACTTCGAACTCAGACTCGAACCAACGATGTCGACGACGATTCGATCGGGGTTCTCTAGCTTGTAGACCGTGAAGGTCGGCGTGGCAGAGCCCTTGATTCGAAGCGTCGTTTGCGCACTCTCTGCCTTCGACGACAAGCCGACGATCGTTCTGTCGGCCTTGTTGGCGTCAGCCTTCGCGTCGGCGGAGCCGTAGGCGAGGGACACCAACATGAGAGCAGATACGGAGAGCCGACGGGTAAGGTTCTTTGAGTTCGTCATGATGAGATCTCTCTAAAGAGAGCAAGCCAGCACCGGACTCACCATTGAGTCGAGTACAGATACGCAGATGCATTGGTGCATCTCCGAACCCCACTGGCAAAAAAAATTATCGCTTGAGCAGCTCTTGGAAACAATTTTACTGCACAAAGAGACGCCGCTTAATGCGCTCGCCCGCCGTGCTTATCTAAGTAGCGAAGTAAGCCGCCCGCTGTACTCGCTACTCGCTCTCGGCTGGTTCTGCAAAGTCGCTCACGATCGTGTCGACGACTTCGAGCTCATCAGGGTGCAAGCTGATGTCTTGCTTCTGCGCGGGTGGCGTCGGCGAACCGGGAGGAGCTGGCGGCGTGATCGACAAGCGCACGAAGCCAACGCCAACTTCTTCGATGATCGCCTTCTCCTGACCGATGCAATCGCCTTTGCGCACGATCCACGAGTCGCGCTCGCTGCGGTCGGTAAACTGGGCATAGCTGCGACCGCGCTTGACCAGGCCGATAAGCTCGAGATCACGGATCGAGTAGTTGGGAGCTCCCCAGCGCACTTTGCCTTCGGTGCAGACGTCGATGACCTCGACCTCGCTCTCGCTTGGCGTTTCGATCTGAGGTTTGAGAACCCAGGAGCGGAAAGGATCGCGATTGATCTCGCCGGAAGCGTCGGGCACAAAGTCGATCTCGGTGAGTTTGCGGCGCAGCTCGTCGCTGACCTTTGGATAGCCTGCGCTCACAGCCGAGAGCTTCGAGGCACCTTTTTTGACTTTGGTGGCATGCGCTTTCTTCTCGGAAGCGGGCGGCTTGCTGCTGGCGCCACCTCCATCATCACCACAGGCGGCACCGACCGTCAGTGCCAACGAAGCGATGAGCGCAAAGGACTTGGGTGTCGTGGCGTTGGTGATCATCATTGTGAAGCTCCACTTCTCTTCAGCCTGTCTGTGCCCGAGCTACCTGCTGGCAGTGGATTGCCATTCTCGTCGGTCTTGCCACCAGTGACGGCTTCGACCTGGGCTTCTTTCTTGGCGCGCGCGTCCTTGCCCTTTTCGATGATGCCACTTTTGGCGGCTTCCTCGGCTTTCTTGGTCGCCCCTGCACCATCGGGCTGTCGGAATGTGCTGGCCCGGAAGTTCGCCTTCAGCAAGACGTTGGTGTCGCCCTCGGCCGTCTTCTCGGTGGCCAGCGAAAAGTTCTCGACGCTGATGATGCGTTTGGTTTTTCCGAGCAGGTAGAAGTACTTCAGAATCTGGTGGAAGCTGCCGATGACTTCAACGGAGATGGGAACCTTGACGTATCCGGTCATTGGCTCTTCGGTTTGTCGGCTCCAGTTCTTGAAGCTAACGCCGGCGATCGCAGCCTGGCGCTGAAGCTGTCCAATGAAGGAGGCAAGGTCGGCGGTCTCTGGCAGGGACACCTGGTTGGTGCTCAAGGTGATGTCGAGTTCCTCCTTGTCCTTGTGCATCTGCGAC
>JAHEAK010000813.1 GCA_024642805.1 Kofleriaceae bacterium
CCGTGAATGCCTTCCGCGTCATAGCGAGCAACCGGTAGCCCACTACAGGTTTCTGGGCCATCGAGACCGAAGGTGGCGACCATGACCCGACCGCCTGGTTTTACGCACCGAGTGACCTGCGCCAGATAGGCAGCCTTGGCCGCATCCTCGGTGAGGAAGTGAAACACGGCTCTGTCGTGCCAAAAGTCGACGCTGGCGGAAGGCAAGAGGGGTGTCGTGACGTCGCCTACGATCCAGTCTACCTGGCTTGCGGCCGCGCCCAGGCGCTGTCGAGCGGTGTGCAGGGCCGAGTCGGCTAGATCGATGACCGCGAGGTTCGTGTAACCCTCGGCAAGCAGATCGTCGACCAAGGTGGAGGCGCCGCCGCCAACGTCGACGATGCGAGCATCGAGAGCTAGCGAGGCCGCCCGAACGTAGGCAAGCGAGCGCTCTAGGTGCGGCCGATACCAACTGACCTGCTCGGAGCTCTTCGACTCGTAGACCGACTGCCAGTGTTGTTTGCCCGCCATCACCAAGTAGCACTGAGTTTAGCATTCTCCAGCGACGTGCAAGCGGAGTAGCTGCGGTACTGTAGCGCTCATGAAGCGATTGATGATTTTGGTCCTGGCTGGTTGTGGTGCTTCGCAGGGTGGGGAGGCCGACAATTCTCGCGAGCCTACGCCGCCTCCTGTGCCCGTGGTGAGCGAGCCAGCAGCTCCTGCGCTCGTGCTCGAGCCGGTCGAGCGACGACTCTTCCCGCAGAAATACTCGGCGAGCTCCTACCTCGAGAACGACTGGAACAAATTTCAGGAAAACTACCTCGCCGACTACCTCGGCGATGACAACCCCGAGACGGGATGGACCGAAGGCAAGAGCGACGTTGGTCTCGGTGAGAGCATCAAGGTCGAGCACACACCGCTTAGCGATGCCATCAAGCTGCGTCTTGAGATTCGCAATGGCTATCAAAAGACCCCTAAGCTCTTTCAGCGAAATGCCCGGGCCAAGGACATAACGCTAACCCTTCTGCCATCCGGCGCTATCAGCAAACACACCCTCGAGGACAAAGAAGGCTGGCAGACACTCAGCGTCGAGCAAGCGCGCGGCCCTTTGCAGGGCTACGAGATTGTCTTTGATTCGGTGTACAAGGGCACGCACTACGAAGATCTGGTGATTTCCGATATCCAGACCTACGTAACGGCCGGCACGCCAGACAACCCGAGCTTCGAAAAGAGCAAACAAGAGCACCTGCTAGCCTGGGTAGACGGGCGCCGAGAAGCAGCCAAGACCTTCAAAGAGGCCGCCAAGGGTTCGATACCGGTGGCAGCCAATTACGTGATGCAATCCTCGAATGAGGGCTACGGGTCGCGCGAGGGCTGTGAGGATGACTGTCCATCCCCCTTTGAGCACGCTGCAACCAGCTGGGGGGATAAGGACGGCCTCTTTGCCGGCTTCGAAAAGGCGCTCGGCAGCAAGTTCGAAGATTGGAAGCCTCTGCGGGTGTCAGTAAGCGACAAGCGCCGCATTCCCCAGACCGATCACTTCAACTTCACCGCCAGTTGGTCGGGAGAGGCGCTCATCTACGCTGGTGATGAGGCCGCTATCACCCTGCCACTTCCGGGACAGCTGGCCTTCTTCTCTGCCAAGAGTCTGCAGCGCGTCTACGACGGCAGCTCGCCGGTTCCTGCCGCCCAGGCCATGGTCGGCAAAGCACCCGGATGCAAGCAAGAGGGCAAAGACACGATGTACTACTACACCCCCGAGAGTGAGGGGCCTCTGCGAACCCTGCTGATAGCCTCCTGCGGCTTGTACGAAGATCGCGATGGCTATACCAGCGGCTCGTATTGGCAGCTTCTGCACTACGACGCCGACGGGCAGCTCGCCTACCTCTTTGACTTCTACAGTGGCTATCGCTTTGCTTGGAGCAAGGTGGCCGGCAACGCCTTCTTGAAGAGTGTCGATCGGGTGTCGACAGCTGGAGTGCCTGATACTCGCTTCGTGGCCAAGTGATCCTGCACTGGCTCTTTGGGCTCTTTAGCCTGTTTTCTAACGGTGAGACACCGATCGATAGCGTGCGCGCGGACGTCGCCAACTCGGCGGCCGAGTGCAAGCTTTGTCACGAGGAAGAGTACGAGGAGTGGCGCAGCAGTCGGCATTCGATGGCATGGACCAACGACTTCTTCCAGTTCGACTACGCCAAGGAGAAGCGCGCCTGGTGTCGGAACTGCCACATCCCGCTGGCGGCGCAGCAAGAGGATAGCGATGCGGCTCGGCTTCTGCGTGACGAAGGCGTCAACTGCATCGCCTGCCACGTTCGAGGCGACACCTTCTATGCCCTGCGCAAGCGGGCGAGCTCGCCGCACAACACAAAGGCGACGCCCGAGTTTGGTAGTGATGTCTTTTGTGCGAGCTGCCATCAGTTCAACTTTCCCGTC
>JAHEAK010000814.1 GCA_024642805.1 Kofleriaceae bacterium
GCTAGCCTCACGGCCTTCAAAGGCGTGAGTGAGCAGCACGGCGATGTCGCCCTGGCCAACCTTGCCTTGCCGCGTGAAGCCAAGCTCCTGCTCGAGGAAGGTCGCTACGACGAAGCCTTGGCCGCGTACAAGAAGTTCGCCAGCAAGGATGCCCCAGAGCCGCTGCGCCTGAGCGCCCTCGAAGGAATCGGGTACAGCCTCGAGGCCAAAGCGATGGCCAATGAAGACGCGGGCGCCCGCCAGGCAGGTCTGCAAGCGGCCCTCACGGCCTTTGAGCAGCTTCAGCCCAACAAGGGTGGCGCCATGCGCGACTACAGCCTCTACCACCAGGGGCGCCTGCTCGTGGCCATGGACAAGAAGGCCGATGGCATTGCCAAGTTCAAGGCTCTGCTCAGTGAAGTTCCAGATTCCACGCTCAAAGAGAACGTGGAGGGGCGCCTCGCAGAGCTGGGCGCCGAGTAATTGGTCATGAATCTGCTCGCTGCTCCCTGGCTGCGCTCCGCTTGTCTCGGTCTCGCCTTGAGCGCGACAGCTGCGTGTCACAGCCCTGGCCAGAACGTCGATGCACTGAGTGCCGTGCCTCGTGCAAATCCCGGCACGCCCGTGCTCAGCATGCAGTGGCGGCGCGTCATCACCGATGTCGCCCGCGATGCCTCGCCGCAGGAGTTCGCGAGTCCCGCACTGCGCCTGGGAGCAACCTGGAAAGAGGATGAGCTCTACCTGGGCTCACACAGCGGCTGGTTCTACGCGCTTTCCGCCAAGACCGGCGAGACCTTGTGGAAGGTCAAGATCGGATCGGTCAGCTCGCGCCCGCTCTACTATCGCGGTCGCATCTTTGTTGGCACCGACGATGGGTTCGTGATCTGCATGGACACGACTGGCGAAGAGCAGTGGCGCTACGCCACCCGCGCTCCCATCTTGCAGGCACCCGTCGTTGCCGAAGATACGCTGCTGGTCGCCAATGAGGGCGACGAGGTCTACGCTCTCGATCTGGAGAGCGGCACCTTTCGCTGGCTGTACAAGACGGGCTCGGATGAAGAATTCACCTTGCGTGGCCATTCCGGGCTCACCCTCGATGGCGAGTTCGTCTATGCGGGCTTTGCCGATGGCAGCCTGGTGTCGCTGCGAGTTGCCACTGGCTCGGTTGCTTGGCTTTCGTCACTGCGCGGCACAGAGGAGCGCTTCGTCGACGTTGACACGACTCCGGTCATTGCCGGCGACAGCGTAGTTGCTGCGTCGTCTGCAGGAGGTCTCTACTCGCTGGACAAAGCCAGCGGTCGCATCCGCTGGCATCGCGAGGTCTCCGGGGGCGGCGGTCTCTTGGCCAGCGACAATCGCATCTTCTTCGTGGCTGCCGAGCAGGGCATTTACGCTCTTGACCTCGATGGCAACATCATCTGGCGCCAGGGCACCCGTGGCGGTGGCGAGTCGACCGAACCTGTGCTTCTCGATGACTACCTCTACGTCAATCTGAGCGAGGACGGCTTGTTCGTAGCCAGAGCTGACACCGGCGAGGTCGTGCAGTACTTCGATCCTGGATACGGAATTTCAGGTCCGGCTACCGTGGGTCGGCGGCGCATGTTCGTATTGAGCAACGGCGCCGTGCTCTACTCCCTTGGCATCGAAGCGCTCTGAGCTGTCGCTGGCGGCGATGCGCCAAGCGCCGCGCTAGGTTCTCGCGCCAGGTTCAGCCAGGCGCCGCGATCAAGCCTGCGCCGATGTTTCGGCAGAACTCTCAATCCTGCGGATCAGCTCGCGAAGACGACGCATGCCGCCGATGTCACGGCAGCGAAATTCCACGCCCACGCCCTCGACGCCGGTATCCCGTCGCCAGGCAACCCGTCCCTCGATGCTCTGTGAGCCGCCCCGTGGGGCGCTGAGCTCGAGAACCAGAGGGGTGCCAGTGGCTGGCTTTTCCTCGGTGCAGATGAACACGCCACCGGCGCCGATGTCATCGAGCGAGCTGAGGTGACGCTGCGGCTGATTGGGAACGCGCCAACCCACTTCGATGGCGACTGGCAGCCGACGATGCTTGCGCTGGGCCTCTTCGGGCTGGACTTCGCCGCGGGCCAGGGCGAGCAGGTGGTCGCGCTTGCCAAGCTCGCTCTCGGCGAACTCGATGCCAAGCCCTGCGCGCTGTGTCGTTCCGCGTTTGCCCCGCTGCCTCCAGGCGACCTGTCCGCGAATGAGCACGGCGTCCTTGAGCAAGGGCATGCGAATGTCGAGGACCACTGACGAGCCAAGCTCGAGCGCCTTGCGAGTGGGGTAGAAAAGTCCGCCGTTTGGAAAGGTAGGAATGAACCTTTCCAGGAACTCTTCACCGCTTGTGAAGCGTGCGATCAAAATGGTCATGGAACGTTTGGGGGGCGAGGGTGAAAGCAAAGGGAGTCTACCGTCGCGACCAGGCG
>JAHEAK010000815.1 GCA_024642805.1 Kofleriaceae bacterium
CGCCGATGAGTCAGAACGAGCTTGAGAGCCTGAAGGTGCAACTGGCTGCCTCTGGCTGCACCTACTTGATGAGCCTGCCAGTTGGCGACGACATCATGCTCAACTATCAGTCGACCAGCTACCACGACATCCCCAGCCTGCGGGCACTCTTGCAACGACGAGCGACGCCCGAGTTCGACGCCTGGCTGAGCGAGCGCGGCATATGGGATGACAACCGCCCCGGCCCGCGTTTCGGCGATGCAGGAGCGCTGGCATGAGCAGCGCGACGCGTCGCCTCATGGCCGATCTGCGCAGGCGCCTCGGGCAAGACCAGCCACTGGCGGCGCCGAGTCTGCCGGTGCTGGTCGCCGAGCCGCCGCCGCGTGTCTTTCCCGTGGCGAGCGAGGCCAGTCGCTACGCCAAGAGCGCCGCCGAGCACACCACCGCGCTGCTAGGCATTGGCCACGTCGGCACGCGTTACGCCACCAAGGTCGCCTTGCAGTTCCAGGCCGAGCTAGCGGTGGCGCACGAGGCCGTCGCCGCCGAGCTTGCCGAGGACTGGGCCGAGAAGAACGGCCTCCTGGCGCTGCGCAGTCGAGCCAGCAATCACAGAGAATTTCTCTTACGCCCCGATCTAGGTCGACGACTCGACGCGCAATCGCTTGCCAGTGTGCACGAGCGCGCGCGCAAGGACGTGGACGTGCAAATCATCCTCGCCGATGGCCTGAGCGCCATTGCCTGCATGGGCAGTGGCATGGCCCTCCTCGACGAGCTGGAGAAGGCCTGCGCGGCGCTGGACATGCAAACTGGCTCGCGCATATGCGCCAAGTTCGCGCGGGTCTGGCTCGAGGATGAGATCGGCCAGGAAGTACGCGCCAAGGTGGCCATCATCGTCCTTGGCGAACGGCCCGGTCTGGGCACCGGCGATGGCCTGAGCGCCTACCTGGTGTATCAGCCGCGCATGGGCAAGACCGATGGCGATCGCAACATGATGAGCAACATCCACGCACGCGGCATTTCACCCGCCCACGCGGCCCAGCGCCTGGCTCTCCTGGCAAGGGCCATGCTTGACCAGGAGTGCAGTGGCGTACAGCTCGACCTTGCCGAGCTCAGCGATTTTCAAAGTGGCTACCGGGCAGCGCAGGGCCGCCAGCGCCTGGTCGAGGTGAGCAAATGATTCTCGAACCCATCATGCCCAAGCTGCTCAGCGTGCGCCGCATCCCCAACGCACCGGAGGCCATGCTGCGCGCCTACGGGGCCGATCCGGATCGGCATAGTTCCCTGGGCCTCATCACCTGCGATCAGGATGACTCCCTCTACGTCGCCCTCGACGAAGCCACCAAGCACGCCTCGGTCGATGTGGTCTTTGCGCACAGCTTCTACGCCGGCGCCGCTCACGCCAGCGGTGCGCTCAGTGGCGAGATTCTCGGTGTTCTTGCCGGCGCGGATCCTGAGGAGATCGATGCCGGCCTAACTGCCCTGCGCCGCTGCATCGAACACGACGCTTGCTTCTACAACGCCGATACCAAGGGCCAGATCGCGGTGTTCCCGCACGTCATCGCCTCGCTTGGCCACTACCTCTCCGAGCAGGCAGGTTTGCCCGTAGGTGCCTCCATGGCCTATCTAGTGGCGCCTCCCATGGAGGGCGCCATGGGTCTGGATGCGGCGCTCAAAGCCGCGGACGTGTCGGTGGCCAAGATCTTCCCGCCACCCAGCGCCACCAACTACGCTGCCGCCTGGCTCAGTGGTTCGCAGACCGCGTGCGAGGCGGCCGCCGAGGCCTTCGCCGAAGCCGTCGTGCACGTCGCGCTCTTTCCCTTCGGAGAGTAGCGCGGAGCGACCACGCACAGGACTAAGAGTTATTCTTGTCTTCAGCGGCCCATGAACTGGGTGGCGAAGTCGTGAAGTCGCAAGAGCGAAGGCACGCCGTCACTGGAGCGGAAGGTCAGAGTATCCTCGAATTTGAGTTTTCCTGCGGCCACGTAGGCGACGTAGGCTCGACCGCCCGGGCTGCCGAGCAAGGCGTTTAGCTTGCTCTCGTAGGCGCCTTTGACCTTGGCGACCATGGCTTCACCCTCGGCACTCAGACGCGCCGAGACACCATCCGAGGATGCGCGCACTCGCTGGTTGTACTCGGTGGTCTCCGCCTCCACGTTCTTGATGCCCAAGAGGTGAGCATCGGAAATCTGATCCTCTGCCATGCCCGCAACTTCTGCCGCTCGCACGCGCAACTCCTTCTTCTCGTCCTCATTGAGGGCCAGGAGCACCCGTCTGGAAGCACCCGGGGTGCGATCTTCGGAGATCTCTACGAAGCCGACCTGGTAACTGCGATTGAGCTCGGCAATTTTTCGATTCCAGTCCTGGGTCTTGGCCGAAACCATCGCAAAGGTCTGCTGACTGTAGTTGTCGAGCTTCTGCTGCTGGTCGGC
>JAHEAK010000182.1 GCA_024642805.1 Kofleriaceae bacterium
GGCGGTGGTCAGTGTCGATCAGTTCTGTGGCGGCTTGGCGACGGCGGCCCTGGTGGTCTACCTCATGTCGCTGTGTGACAAGCGCTTTACGGCCTTTCAGTACGCCTTCCTTTCCAGCGCAACCTCCTTGGTCGGGCGCTTTGTGAGCGGCTGGTCGGGCGTGTTACAGGAGAGCATGGGCTGGAGCTGGTTCTTCGCGTGCACCGCGATGGCGTGTGTGCCAGCGCTTCTGGTCCTGCTCCTCTTGCCAGAGGATACCGAGCCCTCACTCGGCAACGACGATACAGACGCCTCGCTCTCCGAAGAGCCCCTGTGAAAGACGGCGGCAATGGAGGCAGGCAAATCGATTTCTGGCATGATGTGGGGGTGATTCTGCGCGTTCCCTGCACGGCTGAGACAAGTGAGACACCAGCAAAGCTGTTCACGGCTCTGGTCTACAGCCTCTTGTTCGTTGGTGTGCTCGGATGCGGCCACAAGGCCAGCAGTACCGAGAAGGGCAAAGTCCCCGACAAGCTCAAAAGCGTCGAAGCTCCTCGTCCCGACAACTGCCCCGTCGAGAAAGCTGCGCCCGCGCTCCTGCCCGGCACCAGCGAGGCGTACCGACAAGCCGACTACTGGTACAAGCTCATCGAAGAGCGCGGCACCGTCGATCTCGACGAGGTCCTGATGAGCGCCGGCGATATTCGCGATCTCAACGCCTCGATGCGTGTGCCTCGCAAGGCCTTCTTCCCGCAACAGGATTTGCTCGAGGCTCTCGACCAACCAGCCTTTCTCGAAAAGCTCGACGAGCGCTTCGTCTGGATGCAGGGCAAGCTCGAGTCAGGCGAGTACGTCATGGAAGGGGATCGTGAGGTCTTCTCCAAACCCTCTGCCCCGGCCTTTGCTCCGCAGCTGCGAGTCGCCTTGCAAGAGACCCAGATGTTCTGCGCGCCGACGACCGTCGGTATCTACGACAAGGACGCCACCAGCAAGCGCATCAATCGCAACACCTGCAGTGGCGCGCACCCGCAAGAGCTGATCGAGATTGTCGCGCCCTGGTCTGGAGGCATGCAGCTGGCGCGCACCGCGACCTCATGGGGCTTTGTCACAAGCGATGCCGCTCTATCCCCACAGCTCGATGTGGCCGATGCCACCGCCTTCGCTCGTGGGCCCTACGCAAACTTTGGCCAGCCGACCACCATCGCCGAGCAGGAGCTTGCGGCACACACGCGATTGCCACTGATCAATCCTGCCGCCCACGAAGTGGCCTTGGCCAGTGTGAGCGGCGTGAGCCACCAACGCGTCGACAAGGACGCGTACGTGGCCAGCACGCAGCCGCTCACGCGCCGCGCCATCATTGCCGAGGCACTGAGCTATGTCGGCATGCCCTACGGCTTTGGCGGCCTCGATGGCGGTATCGATTGCTCGCGCCTCGAGGTCGCGGGGCTGCCAGACGACAAGAAGTTGGCCCTCATCGACCAGGCCAACGCCTCCGGTGTGGTGCTCTTGGAGCTGCCGGGGCACATCATGCTCTACCTGGGACACGACGAGAAGGATGTGCCCATGGCCGTCCACGCGCTCGCCTACTACCTCGAGTCGTGCGAGAGTGGCCAATCGATCCGGCGCGACGTCGGGCAAGTTCAGGTCGGCGGGCTCGAGCTTGGGCGCGGTACGGAAAAGACCGCTCTCATCGAGCGCATCGCGCGCGTGACCGTGCTGGGCAAGGAACCCGTTGCGGCGATTCGCAGCCTGGCCAGGCTCAGGCCTGCGGCTCCCGTGCGCAGACCAAGCAGCAAAGAGTGCCGCAAATTGCCCTCGCGAAAGCTCTTCGTGTCACCGGCGCACCCCGAGCCAGGGCAGACAGTGCACGTGGTTGCAACGACTCGCTCGGATGTCGGCCCAGCCACCATCAGTTTTTTCGACAGTCGCGGCAATCGCCAGGACTCGCTGAGCGTGCAGACCAACGGGCCACCCACAGGTTTCATCGGCGAGCTGCCCTCCGCGAAGCTGGGTAGCTGGATGGCGGTGTGGGGCGACGGCGAGCAGGCCATGGCATGCACCACCTTCCGGGTTTCGCGAGCCAACGCGCGCAAGCCGAGCACGCTGGAGAAGGCGGCGGCCGTGGAGTTTGCCGCGCTGAAGGCAACGGCCGCCATGGCCGATCTGAGCCCGGCTCTCAGCGAACCAGAGGATGAGGACGAGAGCAGCGATCTGCGCGAGGTGCCCTTGGTCGGCGCACCTATCTGGAACAGCAAGCGGGAGTGGAGCAGCTCCGACGAAGACCTCTTTGCAACCTTTGCCGAGCGCCTCTTCGACTATCCGATCGAAGACGACGTCGAGTGGTCCAATTTCTATTCGCTCTTGCGCGACCCGAGTCACAACATCCTCTTCAATCACTTTGGCAGGGACGAGGAGGAACGGCTGACCTTCGTTCCCGATTGCGCCGACTTGCCCTACACCATGCGTGCGTACTTTGCGTGGAAGCTCGGTTTGCCCTTTGGGCTGCACGAGTGCAAACGCGCTCGCGACAATCGCGCACCGGAGTGTGTGCAGGCGGAGGGCAACTTGATGGCCCGCATTAACTTCACGCCCGGCGATGACGTGGACATGTTCAAGTCCTTCGTCAACAAGCATCTTCGCCGCACGGTGCACTCGTCGAGCGGCCGCACCGGTCCCGATGATGACTTGAGCGACTTCTATCCCATACCGCTCAATCGGGCCAGCCTGCGCCCGGGCACCCTCTTCACGGATCCCTATGGTCACCTGCTGGTGGTTGTGAAATGGATCGAGCAGGGCACCACGGGCTATGGAGCTCTGATTGGCGCCGACGCTCAGCCCGACGGCACCGTTGGCAGACGTCGCTTTTGGCAGGGCTCCTTTATTTTCGAACCCGAGACCAAGGCGGGCGGCGCTGGCTTCAAGGCCTTCCGGCCCTGGAAGATCGACAAGCTCACCAAGGCGCTGGTGACCGTTCCCAACGACGAGCTCAAACGCAACCGAACGGCCCGCTTCTCGCGTGAGCAATACAAGGGCAGCAAGAGCGATTTCTACGACCGCATGGAAGCGATCATCAATCCGCGAGCTCTCGATCCCAAAGACAAGATGCTCTCGCTGGTGTCGGCTCTGGATGAGCAATCGACACGTCGGGTGACCTCGGTGAAGGTCGGCGAAGACTTCATGCGTGAGCACGCCTTTGCTCCCATCGTCATGCCTGAGGGCGCCAAGATCTTTCTCACCAGCGGACCTTGGGAAGATTTCGCAACACCCTCTCGTGACTGGCGCCTGCTAGTGGCCATCGACACGGTATTGGACTTTCCCGACGCCGTGCGTCGCTCGCCTGGCCAGTACGGCATCGAGGAGTCGGAGGTCGAAGCGCAGGTGGCCCTGGTTCGCCAGGCGCTCGACAAAGAGCTGGAATCCCGCACGCTGGACTATGTGCGTTCCGATGGCAGCAAGGCCACGCTCACCCTCAAAGACCTCGTCGACAGGCGTGTTGATTTCGAAATGTCCTACAATCCCAACGACTGTCCCGAAATCCGCTGGGCGGCCCCCGAGGGCAGCCCCGAGCGAACGACCTGCAAGCGCAACGCGCCCGTGGAGCAGCGCGAAAAAATGCAGGGCCTGCGCGCCTGGTTTTCCGAGCGTCGGCGACCAGCCCTCTAGCCTGTAGGGCCTGGCTCGGTCGGCTCTGGTCTAGGCCCAGGCTCCACAAAGTGCGATGTCGCTTCGGCGCTTGGGGCCACCTGCGCTACACTGCCTGGGTAGGGGGGGGGCGCGATGGGCCGAGCGGGTGGCGCGGTTGATGACAGGGATGAGCTGCGCAGGCTCGTCAGGGAGTTGCGCGCCGAGTTGGCCGCGGCCCGAAAACGCGCGGCTGCTCCAAGCGATCCACTCTGGCGTGCATCTGGAAAGAGCGCAGACACGCCGATAGCTCTGCTCGATCTCGACTTCGATCTCGTGGATCTCAACGCGGCCTTCGCCCTCGCCTTCGATGTCGAGCGAAGCGCTGTCGTTGGGAAACATCTGAGTGGGCTAGGAGCGCGCCTCGGCGCCTTGGTAGACACCTGTCGGGCGGTGGTCGCCAGCGGCCAGACGCGACTGTACGAGGCTGCACTTGGCGATTCCTCAACGAGCACGCGAGTGCGCGTCGAGCCGCTTCGAGACGATCGCAAGATGTTCTTTGGATTGCAGCTCGTCGTCGTCAATCGAAACACCTTGGACGGAGAGGACACCAGCACCCAGCTGGCCGACTCGCAGCTGCGACGGACCCAAGACCGCTTGCACAGTCTTGTCGATGCCGTGTCGCAGGTGGTGTGGACGACGGATCCCACGGGAAAGGTCATCGAGCCTTTGCCTAGCTGGCAGCGATTCACTGGCCAGTCCTTCGCCCAGTGCGAAGGCGAGGGCTGGGCCGATGCCATTCATCCCGACGATCGCCAACATGTGCTGCAGGCCTGGTCGACGGCCCTGGCCAACAGGAGTTCCTACCAGACCGAGTGCCGCATTCGACGTCACGACGGCGAGTATCGACTCATGCAGGGTCGCGGTGTACCGGTGCTCGAGGGCGATGGCCGTGTTCGAGAGTGGGTGGGCATGCACACCGACATCAGCGATGAGCGACGTGCAACCGGCGCGGCGATCGAGCTGCAGCGGCGCCATCACGAGATCATGGACCGACTGCCCATCATGGTCGGCTACGTTGACGCTGACGAGCGCTACCACTTCGTCAACAAGTATTACGAGTCCGTCTTCCAAACCGCGCGCCGAGACATTCTCGGCAAGACCGTCAAGGATATCATAGGAGCGGAGAACTACGCGCGCGCCTCGGTGCACATCAAGAAGGCACTTCTTGGCCAGCAGGTAGAGTTCGACGCACCGATAAGCTTTGGTGCCCAACCTTCGCCCTACGACCGGGCGCGCGTCCTGTTTAGCCCCGATATTTCGGACACGGGCGAGGTTCTTGGCTACTACTCCTTCGTCGTCGATGTGGCTGAACAGCGGCGTCTCGAAGCGCAACTCCTGGCCGCTCAGAAGATGGAAGCGGTGGGGCGCCTGGCCGGAGGCGTTGCCCACGACTTCAACAACATGCTCACCGTGATTCTGTCGGCGACCAGTCTGTTGCGCTCGGTTCCCGCCATGCTTGGCGACAGCATCGAAGCGATCGAAGAAGCAGCCATGCGCGCGGCCGTTCTAACCCGCCAGTTACTCGCCTTCGCCAAGAAGGGCGTCATCGAGCCGCGCGTGGTCGACCTCAACGACGCCATCGGCAACTTTCAATCCATGCTCATGCGCCTCATTGGCGAAGACATCGAAGTCGTCACTCGTCTTCATCCCGATGTTGGAAATATTCTGATCGATCCGGGGCAGCTCGAGCAGGTTTTCATGAATCTGGCCGTCAATGCACGCGACGCCATGCCCAGTGGAGGTCGATTGCTCATCGAGACCCGCACCGCCAAGCTCGACGCCGCACAAGCCAGAGAGCGGCTGATCGAGGTCGGCGAGTACGTGATCTTGTCCCTCTCCGACACCGGAACGGGCATGAGTAACGAAGTAAGGACGCACCTCTTCGAGCCCTTCTTCACCACCAAGGACGCTGGCAAGGGAACGGGACTGGGCCTGGCCACCTGCTACGGCATCGTCTCGCAAGCGGGCGGCATGATCTTGGTCGACAGTGTCCTGGGCGAGGGCACGACCTTCACTACCTATTTGCCCAGGGTCTATGAAAACAAGAGCCCCGTGCAACCCTCGCCTGCGCAAAGCACGAGCCCTGCTTTGGGCGGTAGCGAGACCATTTTGCTGGTCGAAGACGATGCCCTGGTCCGCAACACGGCCTCGCGCGCGCTGCGCGAGCTTGGATACCAGGTGATCGAGGGCAGCGACGGGCTCGACGGGCTCGAGCAAGCGCGAGCACTCAACCGCAGCATCGACCTGGTCGTCTCCGACGTCATCATGCCGAGAATGAGCGGGCTTGAGCTGGTCGCCGCACTGCGAGAGCAAAAGGCCGACACGAAAGTCGTATTTACCTCGGGCTACACAGACAACAAATTTCGGGTGCGCGCCGGTTCGCACACGGCCTTTTTGCCCAAACCCTACGTTCCCAACAGCTTGGCCAGGAAGATTCGCTCGCTTCTGAGCGACTGAGGGCCCCTGCCTGCACGGCAGGCCTTGGCATCGCGGGCGATGTTCCCTAGTCTCGGCCGCATGGCCAAGCTCTACTTTCGATACGGGACCATGGACAGTGCGAAGTCGATGAATCTTCTCGCCGTAGCGCACAACTATCGCAAGCAAGGCAAGCGCGTGCTCCTGCTCAAGCCCAAGCTCGATGATCGTTTTGGCAGCACCAAGATCGCGTCGCGCAGCGGACTGGAAGCTGACGCCGACTACATGGTCGACGGCGATGAGACCCTTGCCGCGAGCCTCTTTGCCAATATCGACTGCGTGCTCGTCGACGAAGCCCAGTTCTTGGCCCCTGAGATCATCGAGCAGCTGCGTCGCATTACCTTCGATCCGGGCGTGCCGGTCATTTGCTATGGCCTTCGCACCGACTTCAAGACCAGGCTCTTCCCCGGATCGCAGCGACTCATGGAGCTGGCCGATCGCATCGAGGAGGTCAAGGTTACCTGCCAGCACTGCCAGAAGAAGGCGACCTTCAACTTGCGATTGGTCGATGGCAAGGCGGCCGTGGACGGTCCACAGGTGCAACTCGGCGCCGACGAGAGCTACATTCCCGTCTGCTGGGGCCACTACGAGTCGGCGCTCGCCGAAGCCATGGGCACGAAGGCTCCGCAGCGCGCCCCTCGTTGACGCCCTGCGTCTCGGTCGGACCCCCGAAGGGCAATAAACACAGCTGGATCCACAACTGGCTTCTGGCCAGTCCAGTGCTCCTAGAAAGCACTTGATCTGGGTGGGCCGCGGGGCAAGTCTAGGGCGGCTTTTCCCTATGCGTCCTCGGGGCGCGTTTTACAGGCGCTCTGTGCGCAGTCCGCCGTCTAGGAGTTCTTATGTTCCGTTCCAGTTCCCTGCTCTTGGTCCTCACCCTCGTCATCGGCGGCGCCTTCGTCGGCGTCAGCTGCGTTAGCAACGACGATGGTTCCGCGGTCGACGATGGTTCCATCGAGATCTGCGACAACAGCATCGACGACGACGGCGATGGCCGCTTCGATTGCTTCGATGAGGATTGTCAAACCGGAGACCAGTGCGGCATCGAAAACTGCACCAATGGCACCGATGACGACAACGATGGTCTCTTTGATTGCTCGGATCCACAGTGCGGTGCCGACCCGGCTTGCACTGGCGGCGAGATCTGCAACAACAGCATCGACGATGACGACGACGGCATGATCGACTGTGCCGATCAGAGCTGCGCCAACCACCCAGCCTGTGGTGGCGGCACTGGTGAGAACTGCAACAACACCATCGACGACGATGGTGACGGCCTCATCGACTGCCAGGACTTCCAAGAGTGTGGCAACGCCGCCAACTGCCAGGGCAATGGCGGCACCGAGAACTGCACCAACGGTATCGACGACGATGGCAACGGTCAGGCTGACTGCAACGACTTGACCTGCCTCTTCGCGGAGCCAAGCTGCCTCGGCGGCGGCGGTGGCGGCCTCGGTGGCGGTGAGACTGACTGCGCCAACGGCATCGATGACGATGGCAACGGCCAAACCGACTGCGACGACATCTTCTGCTTGCTCGACGCGCTGTGCTCGGCTGGCGGCGGCGGCGGCGGCGGCGGCGGCGGTGGTGGCTTTGGGGAGAGCGACTGCGCCAACGGCATCGACGACGACGGCAACGGCATGACCGACTGCGACGACTTCGTCTGTCTCCTCGACGCGGCTTGCTCGCCCTTCTAAGGAGCGTTCCTGCTCTAGCTAGAAGGTCTAGCTAGAGCTGCCCAAGAGAGAGCAGCACCCATCTGATCGGAGCTGCTCTCGCCGCCAAGGCGTCAGGCAAAGAGCCAGGCGCCTTTGTGCTTTTCGGGGCACCGCATCAGGCGTCCTCGGTTGACGAGCTCGCCGGCGGCTAGCGCCGGCTGACGCGCATCTTCAGACCGTTCTTTGGAGCGAGTGTGATCTGTTGTTTTGGCTCGACACGCTGGCCTGGCACTAGCTCGAGCTCGACGGCTTGCACCAGGGTGGCCAGGATCAGACGCGCTTCGAGCATCGCGAAGGCATGGCCGACGCACAGGCGTGGGCCGCCGCCAAAGGGCAGGTAGGCCATCTTGGGCAGCGCCTCGCGGGCTTCCTTGGCGAAGCGCTCGGGTTCAAAGCGATCGGGCCGCGGGTAGATCGTCGGATCGCGATGCGTAAAGTAGATCCACATGATGACCTCCGATCCGGCGGCCACCTTGTAGGGGCCAATCTCGGTGTCCTCGTGCGCCTTGCGAGCTAGGGCCGTGACCGGCGGATACAGGCGCATGGCCTCCATCACCACTTGCTCACCATAGGGCATCGCTTCCAGATCGCGGAAGCTCGGGGGCCTGCCCTGCAAGCTGGTATCGACTTCCTCGCGCAGCTTGGCATAGGCCGCCGGATGCTGGCTGAGCAGGTAGAGCACCCAGGCCAAAGCGTTGGAGGTGGTTTCGTGGCCCGCCAAGAAGAGCGTCATGAGCTGATCGCGCAGCTCGCTCTCGCTGAGGCCTTTGCCATCGCCTTCGTCATCGACGGCATCGAGCAGTGCTTGCAAAAGGTCGCTCTTGGGCTCACCTTTGTCGCTGCGCCGCTTGTCGATGAGCGCGTAGATGACCTGATCCAGATCGGCCAGCGCTCGCTCGCCCTTGGCGCGCGAGGGCAAGGGCAGCCATTGCGGAAGGAACTGCGCGGGA
>JAHEAK010000816.1 GCA_024642805.1 Kofleriaceae bacterium
GAGGTGGTCGCGTCCGCCCCTTCGTCCGCCGCTCGGACTGGCCGCGCGGACGCGCGCCGAACGCAGCGAAGGAAAGGCCGCCAGACCCGCCGCTAGCGATCGTCGAGCTTGCCCAGCAAGCTAGCGATGCGCCCTTTGACCTGCGCATTGCGCGCCGAGGCCTTGGCCTCTAGCAGGGCGGGTCGCGCCGATGCGCCAAGACTCTCTTCGATGAAGCGCGCCGCCATCCACGGCTTGGACCTGCTGTACAGGCCGCGAATGGCATCTCGCACGATCGTGGGCTCATCGGCGTAGCGTGCGTCCTTGGCAATCGCCGCGCGATAGGCCTCGAGACCATCCTGCCAGTAGCTGTGGTCCATGAACAAGCTGCCCTGCAGGTACGCCAGGTAGGCGCTATCGGGGTATTGCCTGCGAAGGCGATCCAGCGAGCGCGTCGCTTGTAGCCAGGACCGGCGCCGAATCAGCGCGTCGACCTCGTCCAGACCGACGATGCCAGGCTCGGGCGAAGCAATGGCAGGCATGGACGAGACTGGAGGAGGTTCGCGAGAATCGAGCTCCTCCTTCGCGTAGGGCTCACTCTCGTCAAGAGTCGCTGGCGCCCCAGCGGCTTGGGCTCGAGCCTTCTCCAGAGCGCTATCTGTGAACGGTGCGGACTCGCCCTCGGAGCTCTTATGCACATCGCCCTTCACCTCTAGAGTTGCGTTTGGCGACGCGCCGATCGGTGTTGGCGGGCTGGCCTGGGTCGGCGAGGCCTGTGTCGCCGCTGAACTCGGCCCCTTGTCCTGCAGTGTATGGGTCAAGGTCCCTGCCCCCAGCAGGAGCACAGCCACCAGCAACCATATGCGAGCAGGACTACGGCCCGCCCGCGGCAGCTCGGCAGGGGTCTCGGCCGCTCGTTCCGTGGTGGGTACCAGAGCCGTCGGCTCGTAGGCTATCGAGCTTCGCTCGGCTTGAAACTCGTCGTAGGAGTCGGCGCGCGCGCTGGCCAGAAGCTCTGCCAACTCCGCCGCCGTTGGACGTTCGGCTGGCAACCTGGCCAGGCAGCGATCGATAATCTGCACCAGATCGACAGGCAGCGCAGGATTGCCGATCGCCAGAGAGGGTGCGGGTTCAGATGCCGCACGCAGCGCAATCTTGACGGCGTTGCCAAGACCGAAGGGAGGCGCGCCACTCAGGGCGTGATACAGCGTGGCCGCCAGGCCATACACATCGGAGTGCGCGCTAAAGCTCTTGCCCTCGAGACTCTCGGGAGCCGCATACGAAGGCGTACCCAGAAAATCACCTATGCCGGTGAGAGAAGAATCCGGGACGTGGGCGACACCAAAATCGACCAGCTTCCAGGTCTCGGTGCTGGCCCGCAAGATGTTGCCCGGCTTGAGGTCTCGGTGCACGATGCCTGCCCTGTGCGCCTCGGCCAGGGCGTTGGCGATCTGAATGCCGATGATGCGAGCGTCGCGGGCGTGGATGCGCTGCTGTTCCTTGATGATGTCGCCAAGCGATGGCCCTTCGACGACTTCCATGACCAGGTAGGGCGAGTCGCCTTCGAGGCCGAGATCGAAGATGGGCACGATGTTGGGATGCTTGAGCGAGGCGACGCAGCGCGCCTCGTTGAGAAAGCGCGCCCCGAACTCTCGGCCAAGCTTGCCAGGCATGGGACGAATGCTCTTGATGGCGACCTCGCGGGCCAACACCTCGTCACGGGCCAGGTAGACCGCCCCCATACCACCAGAGGCCAAGTGGCGACGCACGCGATAGCGACCAAAGGCCTCGGGATGTGCGCCCGTGGCAGGCTCGCTCGCCGTCGAGTCGGAGCTCTCGCCGCCACGGAGATTTTTTGTCAACGACTCGCTCACCCAGGGTCCAGGGACAAGGATACATCGACGCCGCAACCTAAAGGCAGAGGCGGCGGTCATAAGCGCCGAAGTGATCCGAGAAGTGAGATCAGACTCTCTGCCTAGGCCTGCGCGCTAGCTGCGGATGTGCGTGCGTGAGCGCCTCACTCCCACGCTGCCCCCACGATTGGTTGCGACGCCGCCTCTTGGATTCACGGACAAGAGCTCTCAGGAGGACGCACCCTGCACGTAGAGCCTGCTGGCAGCGGCGGGGTTGTGCACGTCCTCGCGAGCCATCCACAGTTCCGCGTCGGCCATCAAGGCCTCGCCCTTGCTGCCGCCGAGTACGCAACCGAGCTCGCGGCTGGCCATCGCCGCGAAGAGTCGCGCTCCCATCGTTTCAAAACCGGCAACCGCCTGCTCGAGCTTGTGAAGGGATGCCTCGCTCCTGCCGTCGAGACTCGCGAGGCCATAGCCAAGGGCCGCCGCATAGCTCGTGGCCATGGGCAAGGCGATCTTCGCCAGCGTGGCAATCCGCGTTTGCACCTCTTTGCGGTGCCGCTTATGCTCACTGG
>JAHEAK010000183.1 GCA_024642805.1 Kofleriaceae bacterium
TCCAGACCCTGGCAAGCTGCTCATTAGCATCCTCGTTGCAGTGTTTGGTGGGGCTGCCTGCCATCATGAGGTAGCTGGCCATAGCGGCACTGGCGAGTACCGCGACAAGGGCGGGGACCCGCCACCTCGATGGTCGTAGACCCTTTTCCACCTCAGCGAGCAGCTCCTCCATGGACGGAAATCGCCGCGAGGGATCGGAAGCGAGTCCTCTGCGAACGATGCGATCGAGCCAGCGAGGCGTTATCGGTGCCCGCACGCGGTCAGCACGCACGTTGGCACTGAGCTTGGCCATGTTGTCGCCGGCGAAGGGACGCCGACCGGCG
This sequence comes from Kofleriaceae bacterium, assembly GCA_024642805.1. GTDB lineage: Bacteria > Myxococcota_A > Polyangia > Haliangiales > Haliangiaceae > NORP324. The sequence goes on from JAHEAK010000183.1 coordinate 324, forward strand.
ATGGCTTCGTACAAGGTGACGCAGAACGAAAACTGATCGGAGAGCGCATCGCAGGTGCCGTCGAGTTGCTCGGGGGCCATGTACGCGGGCGTGCCTACCACCGTACCGGTGCGAGTGAGGCGAAGGTCGCCGGCTTCGATCTCATCATCGAGCTGCGCGCTCTTGTGCTGGGAGCGGGCAAGGCCAAAGTCGGTAACTAGGACGCGGCCGTCGTTGCCGCGCAGAACGTTCTCCGGTTTGAAGTCGCGGTGCACGATACCGGCAGCATGCGCAGCCTGCAGACCGCGACCCGCACCTAGCAGCGCCTCGATCCTTTCCGTTGGCGTGCGCGTGGGAAGCCACTCCGCCAGGGTCACACCTTCGCACAGCTCCATCGTGATGAAGACGGATGAACCGAGAGTGCCCGTGTCGTGAACGGCGAGCACGTTGGGGTGCGAGAGCCGAGCCATCGAGCGCGCCTCGTCGAGCATGCGCGCTGCAAGCACCGCCTCGCGCTCCTCGTCGGCCTTGCTGTGCATCAACTTGAGTGCGACATGTCTGCCCAGCTTGGGATCACTCACCTCATAGACGACAGCGCTGGCGCCGCGTCCCAGTTCGGCGATGACCGTGTAGCGATCAATCTGCTCGCCGGCTGCCAGCGTTCCCGCGGAGGCCTCGGATGTGACACTCGGTCGCGAGCCGGCGACCTTGGCCAGAGCGGCCGCGAAGGCCTGGCAGCTGTCGCAAGAGTCCAGATGATTCTCGACCGCGCTGAGCTCGTCACCTGCCAACTGGCCCGCGACCAAGGCCGCGCCCGTGCCTTCATCGAGACAGCCGGGTGGGGTCGATCCTTGTGCTGGCCGCATGAGGGGTGGTTCTGGCACAATTGACTCGCAGAGTCGACGATATCGTGCCGCCCGCAGAGATGGATAAAATAGTCGCTCGCGCGCGCGCGCGCTGGCCCCGTATCGAAGTTCAGGCTTCGGACTTTGCAGCGTTTTTGGCGGAGCGCTGCGAGCCGAGCAGCGATGCTCTTGCCGACGACCTGTACCTGGCCTGTGCCTGTGCTCAAGGCAACGTCGCTGCGCACGCGATCTTTGAGAGTCGGCACGCCGCTGACATCGCAGCGGCGCTATCGGGCATGCGCCTACCACTCTCGGTAGCCGACGACGCAAAACAGCGCTTGCGCACCAAACTCTTTCTCGACGAGGGCGAGCGGCCGGCGCGCATTCGAGCCTACTCGGGCCGCGGTTCGCTTAGTGCCTGGGTTCGGGCGGTTGCTGTGCGCACGGCCATCGATCTTCTGCGCGAGGAGCGCAGTCCTGAGGTTCCCGTCGAGCAAGCCGTCTTGGAAGTCTTCGCCGGCGCGGAATCCAGTCCCGAGATCGAGTTTCTCAAAGAACGCTATCGCTCGCAGGTCAACGAATCCTTCGCGCATGCCTTCACCACGCTGACGCCGCGCCAACGCAATCTCCTCAAGCAGCACTTCGTGCACGGACTCAACATCGATCGCATTGGTGCGATGTACAACGTACATCGAGTCACCGCCTTTCGTTGGATCACGCAGGCTAAGGTTGCCGTCTACGAAGGCGCCCGAGCGCACCTCCTGCCATTGCTCAGTGAGGGTCGCGACGAGCTGGCCGACAGCGACGACCTCTTGCGCCTTCTGCGCAGCCAAATCGATTTGAGCCTCGATCGTCTCTTGCGCTCCGAAGCCTGAGCTGGGCCACTGGCGACACCGAGCTGCCAAGCCCTTGTGGCCAGGCTACTCGGCGCCTTACCCTAGGGGCATGAAACTCTCGATGATCGCGCTGAGCTTGATGATGCTAACAGCCGTGGGCTGCAAAGACGCCAAGCCCAAGAAGACGGATCCTAATACGCCAGTGACGAGTGCACAGCCACTTCCAGTGACTGCGAAGGATGCCGCCTCAGGAGACGCGGAGGCGCGCGCCGAGGTGATTGCCACTGACAAGCTGCAGAGCTTCGTCGATCAGTGGTTGGCTGCGCAGAACGGCGGTGACTTCGCGAGCTATGAAGCGATGTACGCGACCAAGTTCACCGGCACCAAGCGGGTCGGCCCTCGGGTGACGCAGTTTGCTCGCAAGAACTGGCTGGCGGATCGACAACGCATGTTCAAACGCGCGATGAAGGTTGAAGCCACCGAGCTTGCCTTCCTGTCCTCGCCTAGCGGTGCCGACGTGACCTTTACCCAGAGTTGGGAATCAGGAAAGTTCGCAGATCGAGGGCCCAAGCGTCTCATGCTGGTCATGGAGGGTGATTCGCTAAAGATCGCGCAGGAGGAAATGCTTCGCTCTGAGCTCGTCGATGCTACCTCCGCCTCGAAAGGCCTGGGCGACTTCTACTTCCTGCTCGATGGCGACCTGGTGATTCCCGCCGAGGGCGGGACGCCCGAGCCAAAGGGAGACATCACCCTGCAGACTGACGGTGACCAATGGATGACGGCGGCTGCCGAACTCGACGAGAGTGAGCTCGACGATGAGCAGCTGGCGCTGAAGGGGCAGAGCTTTCGCACGGATGAGGGTTGCGTCGGCACGCTCACGGGCTTCCACATGGTGAGTCGCCTGGAGCCCCACTTCGGTACCGTGCAGGGCTGGAACTGTCAGTACGTGGACGGTGACTGTGAAAAGGCCAGTGATGAGGATCGGGCCGCGCAGATCTGGGAGTCTGGCGAGCGGCTTTTGCTCGGGACGATCGATGGCTGTGCGAGCGGGAGCTATGCGCAGCCGGCGGCGCGCCCCGACTTCCCTCGCGGCGAAGTGATTACTGACGACAAGCTGCGCGCGCAGGCGCTCAAGGCCTTTGCCAAACTCGAGGACGTCAGCTCGCAGGGCGAGGGCGAGGATTGGCCCGAAGAGGTTGCCAAAGAAGCGAAGACTTGGTGGAAAGGCATCGAGGTCGTGCAAATCTTCAAGCACCCGGTGAGCGGGCAGATCCTGGTTTCGGTGATGGCCTCGACGGGCAACGGATGTGGCGATTTCACCGCCAGTGGCTGGCAACTCTGGGAAGCCCGAGGTGGCGCCCTCTTGCCAATCGTCTTTGGCAGTGCGCCCTTTGCCGTCGAGAAGGGCATCGACGTCGACGGTGACGGTGTACTGGAATTGATCGGCGCCGGTCCAGGCTACGGTTCCCAGCGGGAACTCTTCGATGCCAAGACGCTGTCGAGCTTGCGATCGCTCTCCTATCGCTACGCCGATTGCCCCTGCTAAGTGGCGTGCTGTCCATGCCGCGTTTCGCAAGTCGGAAGCGCGGCGGTCTCCGCCGATGCGAAGCTGCTAGTATCCGCGCATGAGCCGAATACTTCGCTACACCATGACAGCGCTCCTTCTGGTCGCATGCTCAAAGAAGTCTGATTCCAACGAGGCGGCACCAAGCGCTCCCCCGGTGAGCGCTCCCCCGGTGACCACTCCCCCGGTGAGCGCTCCCCCGGTGCCAGATCCATCAGCGCAAGCAACACCGCCAGCGGAGCCTACCGGACCTTCTGGCAAGGAGTTGGCCGCACAAGGGGCGCCGATCGTCGATGTGCGAACCCAAGAAGAATGGGACGAGGGCCACGTCGAAGGCGCGACCTTGATTCCCGTTGATGAGGTCGAAGCTCGCGTCGCGGAGATCGAGGATCTGGTCGGCGGCGACAAGAGCAAGCCCATCGTGGTTGTGTGCCGCAGTGGCGGTCGCGCTGGCAAAGCCAAGGAGACTCTCGAAGCCCATGGCTTTACCCAGGTCGTCAACGGCGGCAAGTGGCAGAACCTCGAGTGAGCTGGTAGCCAGGTGATCAATGGCCGTGACCTCTCCCCGGAGTTGATTCGCGCCTTTGATCGTGCTCCGATCGACCTATGAGTCTCGAGGTCGTGCAAATGCAGGTGGGGCTGATAGAGAACTTCTCTGAGATCATTGGCTGCACCGAGACGGGCGAGGCAGCTTTCGTGGATCCGGCTTTCGAAGTCGACCGGATGCTCGCTGAGGCGCGAAAGCGAGGCTGGAGGGTGAGCAAGGTGCTGCTCACCCACGGTCATCTCGATCACATCAACGGCCTGGGCGAGGCCGTGGACGCGACAGGGGCCACCGTCTACTGTCACCCCCTCGAGGTTAGCGAGGTGCTCAACCACGTGCCCGCGCAGAACATCAAGGCGGTTGAGGATCACGAGATCATCACGCTTGGCACGGGCAGCATCGAGGCCCTCTTCACGCCAGGGCACACAGCTTCGTGCATCTGCTTCTACTTGCCTGCCGAGGCGGCGCTGATGACGGGCGATGTTCTCTTCATTGGTTCCTGTGGTCGCGCGCAAGATCCTGTAGCCATGAAGCACAGCTTGCACAGCGTTATTGGCTGCCTGCCGGAAGAGACCTTGATCTATCCGGGGCACGACTACGGAAAATACCCGAAGGGATACCTCGCCTTCGAGCTGGCGCACAACCCGGCCTTTGCGGGGCGCTAGGGCCTGATCCAGACGGCGCCTGCTCGAGGAAAGACGCGCTTGCGTACCACGCTCACACGGCCTATCTTGGTGATCGACGATGGCCTGGCGCGCATCACATAGAGGCAGTGAGGGGCGCGGTTGTCACCCCCGTCACGCTCACGATCGAGGGCTGGGACTCGGTCGGGCGCGAGGCTTCTTGGCCCTGGCCTTGCCCATGTGCGTGGGCCTTGCCCTTGGCTGCGGCGGCAAGGCAGGCAAGAGTGAGATGTCTGCCTATCCAAGCCTGTCCTCGCTCGAGGATGACCCGATCCAGCGCAACGAGCAGCTCGACTCGGCCAATCAGCGACCAGGGCCCGAGCAGCAAGCCAACAAGTCGGAAGGGCAGCTGAAGGCAGAGACCGTGGCGGCAACCGCCGCCGCCATCATTGGTTCTATGTTTTCGACGAGCCAGAACGCTGTCATCGGTGTTCGATCGAGCTTCGAGGAAACTCCACTTATCGTGGTGCAGCCAAGTACCGAGAGCGCTCCTGAGGCAGCCAGCGATAGCAGTGCGCCGCCGCCGGGTGCCTGCCTCTTGCTGCTGAGCACTCGCCCCGCAAGTTGCGACGAGCATCGCAGCACCCCCTGAGCGCCAACGCCCAGTGTTGAGTTCGTGTTTGAGTTCGCGCCGAGCTCGATATCGAGGTTGAGTTCGAGGCAGCCATTGCTCGATTCCTGCCGCCTCCTGGCACCGAATCGCAATTCGTGCATTTTGTGCCGGCAACGAGTGCTCTAGGGCTCTTGCAAGCAAAGCTTGCATGGCAAGAGTTGCGCGCGCGTCTTCCTAATTAGTGGTTCGTTGCTAGCTTGTTGGTGTTCTCATCACCCCATTCAAGAAAGCGTCCCAGATGATCAAAAAAGTAGAAGGCGACATCCTGCTAACCTCCACCCACGCCATCGCGCACGGCATTGCCGCTAACGATCCGATGGACCAGGGCTTGGCCAAATCCCTGCACGAGCGCTTTCCCGCCATGCACAAGGACTTTCACCACTGGTGCCATCAACAGCACCCTGAGCCTGGCGAGGCCTGGATGTGGGGCGGTGCCAAGGGCACGCGAGTCGTCAATCTCATCACACAAGAAGGTGGTTACGATCGCGGCAGTCGTCCCGGCCCCGCTTCTCTCAAGAACGTCAGCAACGCGCTCAAGTCGCTTGCCAAGGTCGCCAAGAAAGAAAGCTTCACATCCCTTGCGCTTCCACGGGTAGCAACCGGGGTTGGCGGTTTGAACTGGGAGGAAGTCGAGCCGCTCATCGAAAAGCACCTCGGCGAACTCGACATTCCCGTCTACGTCTACGAGACCTTTCGCGCGGGCGTCAAAGCGATCGAAGAATAGCTGTCTCTACCCGCATCGATCCCATTACGACAACAGAATCGCAGAGTGAGTGCCATGCCAAGAACATCAACCATCGCAGACTACATGACCGCTAGCCCCCACACCGTTGGCCAAGAGCAGAGTCTCTTTCGTGCTCACGAGCTGATGCACGAGTTCGGCATTCGCCATTTGCCTGTCTTGCACGGTGGCAAGTTGGTCGGAACGGTTTCTCTTCGCGACTTGAGTCTCACCGAGAGATTCGATGGCGTCGATCCGAAGAAGACCCGAGTGGAAGAAGCCATGAGCGCCGATCCACATGTCGTGGAAGGCGCAACTCCGCTCTTGCAGGTTGTCGAGTACATGGTCGAGCGCGGCTACGGCTCAACCATCGTTGTCGAAAACGGCAAGGTGGCTGGCGTCTTCACTTCTGTCGATGCCATGCGAGCCCTTCGCGATGTGTTGCGTAGCGCCTAGCGAGCCTGGCCGACGGGGCTCCACCACCGCATCTGCCTAGCCAGTTATTCGGGCCGACGAGCGACCTCTGGGCAGGCGCAGTCTCACGCTGCACTCGTCGGCAATGGGCTCGGGAATCGCCGCCGGGTTCAAGTCAGAGACAGCGAGGACGGAGCGATTGTCATCGTCGGCGAGGCTGCAGGTGCCAAGTGCGTGCCGCGAAGGTCGGCGCTTGGGCTGCAGTCGATAGGCTTCCTCGAAGTAGTGTAGTGAGTGGTGCGAATGCGATTGCTTGATCCTCTGGCGATCCAGGTTCCACAGGCCGATCACCTCAGAGGATGTGCCGGGCGCCACGTTGACGACAAACTGACGAGCGGTTCGAGCGATGAGGAAGAGGCCTAAGCCGGCACCACCAGCCTTCTGCTCGATGGGATCCTGCTGGGACACGCATCGTCGAATGGACTTGCTGAGGTGGTCTAGGCGCAGCCGACCAAATTGATCGCGGACGGAAATGCCGAAGACGCCCTTGCGAACGCCGTAGGTCAGAGTGACGTGTTCCGAAGTACGAAGACTGATCTTCGAGCGACGATTGGTTGCCGCGTAGCATGGTCTGCCGCTCTTATCGACGGGCGCGTTGTACATCGCATTGGTGAGCATCTCGTCGGCGGCATTGAGGATCGTGGGCACGAGATGGCGGGGCGCGTGATGCTCGTGAAGGAAGTCGGAGAGGGCGCTCAGCTCGGTGTCACGGTCGTTGGCGTTGGTGAGAACCGAGCTGCGCAAAATGCGGTCCTTGCCGCGCAGGTACTTCTCAAGGCCAAAGAGGTCATCGCTGAGTATCTTGTCGGCGGTGATGAGGAGCTCGGCGAGTCCGTCGTGAGCACCAAGGGGCCGCTCCACGATGTTGGCAACGCCGACCGCACAGACGATGGAGCTGAGCAACTGCAGATCGTTCCCCGAGCTCATGGCGATGGTCGGCACGCGAGCCTGTGCCTTCTCGAGGGTGGCAAGGGCCTGCTCGAAGTGATCGACGTCGACGACGACCAAATTGAGTCGATCATTGGTCAGTGCCAGCGCGGCCTCGGTCTGATCTTCCACGGCAACGAGGGTCGCGCCGCAGGTCGCAAAGAGCTTGCGGGTTGCATGCGCGAGCTTCCGGTCAGTCGAACACAACAGTACTTGCTTGCCCCTCATGATTATCAGTGTAGCAGGGCAGGAAGAATTAACTAAGTAATTTCAAAACGTTACATTGGTAATGGAGCTAACAGCGCTTACGCTTGCGGCCCTGCTTGCCCCGGCTTCATCACAAGGCGATACGCGCCCGCTTGTACCGCTAAGTGCGTGAGTTTGATCGGCTCGCTCGCTATAACCCCATGGCCGAGATGGCTAGCAAGAGCGACATTTCCTGGATCTACGTCGCGGCCTGTCTGGTGATCCCTGCCGTGTGGGGTTTGTGCTGTGCATGGCTCTTTGGACGCATCGATAGCCGGCGCAGCTCCGTCCTTCCCGAACAACCCGTCGATCCATGATGGCCTGGATGTGATGGCCTGGATGCTCGACGTTGGTGGCGTCGCCGTCGCAATTCCCGCGGCCGTCGCACTGGGTGCAGGGGTCGGCCTCGTCTCCGGCATGTTCGGGGTCGGTGGCGGCTTCTTATTGATTCCCCTCCTGCACGTCGTTTTGAACATTCCGCTGCCGCTGGCCATCGGCGCGGTTCTTTGTCAGGCAATCGCAAGCTCCATCGGCAGTCTTGTGCGCTATCGCAAGCTGGGGCACGCCGAGACACGTCTCGACATCCTCTTGCTTGGCGGCAGCATCCCTGGCGTAGCGCTGGGGGCCGCCATCGTTCAATCGCTTTCCACGACCGGAAGCACTCATCTTCTCGGCAAAGAGATACCGATGGTGCAGCTCGTTGTCACCTTTGTCTTCGCGGCCATCTTCTTGACCATCGCAATGCTCCTGTGGCTAAAGGCGCCGATATCGACCGACGAGCTCATCGAGCCAGGGCCGCTCGCCAAAGTCCGCTTGCCGCCCCTGGTCAAGCTACCCACCGCTGGACTCGAGGGCGTCTCGGCCCTGGTGATTTCGTATCTAGGCCTCGCTCTGGGCATCCTCAGCGGGCTTCTTGGGATTGGCGGCGGCGTCGTGCTCATCCCCATCATGCTCTACGGCTTTGGCTTCAACATTCGCAAAGCGGCAGGGACCGGAATCATCATGATCCTGTGCGTCTCGCTCATC
>JAHEAK010000184.1 GCA_024642805.1 Kofleriaceae bacterium
GATCATCGAGTTGTACTGTTCCAGGCTGTGCTCGCGCGAGTTGGCGTTCAGGATCACTTCGGCACCGCTGTCGCGGGCATATCTGCGCAGGCCAGGGATGTTACTGTGCATAGGTGCATAGGCATCGACGGAGATGCCGTTTTCGCTGATGGTCCAAAGGCCGCGATCCGTGTGCAGGACGGGCGTGTGGTTGCCGGTGGTGTGGCCAGGAGTGCGAACAAGCGCCAGGCCCGCGCCGATGAGATAGTCGCCGCGCAGGGCGATGATCTTGTGGGTGTCGACGCCGCGCAGGGCATCGGCCACATACCAGGGGACTTGCAGAGGGTGCAGGCAGGCCAGGGTCTGCAGCTCCTCGACCTGGGTGATGAGCTTGGCCTTGGGCAGGAGGGCGCGCGTGCCGTCCTCACTGCCGAGCAAGCCGCGTAGGTCTTGCACGTGCAAATGATCGAACACGACGTAGTCGATGGACTCGGGGGCAACGCCCGCGGCCTGCAGGTGAGAGGAAACCGAGCCGTGCATGGTGCTCAAGACCCTGCGCGATACGAAGGCGCCGTAGCGCTCGACTTGCTGGGCGAAGAAGGGTGCCGCCTGTGAGCGCTCCGGGTCCGAGGGATTGATGAGGACGCGAATCTTTCGGCCGGCGCTGGTGGTCTCGACCAGCTGCATGCGATTGCGCATCATGAGGTAGGGAGCCGGGCTGCTAGCGGCTCCACCTAGTCCAAAGCGTGTTGGATAGGGAAAGGTTGCCATGTCGAAGCTTCGAACGCAGCCGAGCTTGCCACTGGCCAGGATGCGGTTGCGCAGGTGTGGGGCGGCACTGCGAATGTGCTCGAGCTGTTTGCCAGGGCTCATTCGCTCCCTGGCGGCGCGCAGCTCGCTCAGTTCGGCAAAGTCTTCGGGTACGGCGGCGTAATCCATAGTCTTCCTGGCAGTGCTCTGTGTGTCGATCCACTGTATCACTGGTCAGCAAGTGCCAGAAAGGCCGCTGAGGCGAGCGCGATGCCTCTGTTATAGTCGCACGCTATGGCAGTCGATGACCTTCGCTCAGGCACTTGGATTACCTATGTTGGCGGGCGCGCGCGCGGCCTGCGCGTTCGCCGCTGCCGCGTCAACGTGCTGGCTGGGCCCGACAAAGGTCTGGTCCGCGACCTCGAGAACACGGTGATTCGGGTCGGCGCACGCGCTGGCAATGACGTTCAGCTCAGTGACTCGGGCGTCTCTGGTCTGCACTTTCAAATCACCCTCGATGACAACGGTTATCGTTTGCGTGACCTCGATTCGACCAATGGCACCTTTGTCGGTGATTTGCGCGTGAACGACATCTACATCAACCCCGATACCGTCATCCGGGTGGGTGCCACCAAGATTCGCTTCCAGCCCCTCAGCGAATCCATCGAAGAGGAGCTCGCGTCATCGAGCAGCTTCGGCGGCATGATCGGCGAGAGCGTCAAGATGCGCCAGCTCTTCGCACGCCTCGAGAAGATAGCGCCCAGCGATGCCACTGTTCTCATCACGGGTGAAACCGGCGTTGGCAAGGAGCTGGTCGCCGAGGCCATGCACGAGATGTCTCCGCGCAAGTCTGGCCCCTTTGTGGTGCTCGACTGCGGTTCCATTCCCCAGAATCTCATCGAGAGCGAGCTCTTTGGACACGAGCGCGGTGCTTTCACTGGCGCCACCAGTGCCCATGCAGGTGTCTTCGAGCGCGCGCATCAAGGAGTGGTCTTCCTCGACGAGATTGGCGAACTGCCACTGGCCATGCAGCCCAAGCTCTTGCGGGTTCTCGAGCGCAAGGAAGTTCGTCGCATCGGCGGCAGCAAGACCATCCAGGTCGACATCCGTGTGGTGGCGGCGACCAATCGCGATCTAGGTGTCGAGGTCAATCGCGGCCGCTTTCGCGAGGATCTGTACTACCGGTTGGCGGTCACGCGCGTGCACGTTCCCGCGTTGATTCATCACTTCCTCGAAATCACGCCGGGTGCGCAAGGCACGGCGCTGAGCCCTGAGACCATCGAGATCATGCAGAAGCACGACTGGCCGGGTAACGTGCGTGAGTTGCGCAACGTGCTCGAACGCGCGGCGCTCCTGGCAGAGTCGCCGCTCGGCAAGACGGCACTGCGAGGCGCCAAGAGCGACACCACCTCGGCCCCTAGCTCGTTAGCGGGGCGCCCAGTCGGTACCGACGTCGCCACCTCGGAGTTTGCGGGCAGGGGCCAGAGCGCGAGTCACGAGGCCGGTGCCCCCGCTTCTGAAAGCGAGACGCCGCGGGCTTCCGGATCCGGTCAGATGCTGGAGCTCTTGGTCGATACCGGCACGCCCTTCAAGCTCCTCAAGCAGGAACTCATCACCGAGTTCGAGCGGCGCTACATCACCCAGCTCCTCGACGAGCACGATCATAATATTTCGTCAGCTGCCAGGGCGGCCGGCATCGATCGCATGTCGATTCACAAGATGCTCAACCGACTCGGCCTGGCCGCTGAGAAGGGCTAGCCGGGCCGTGCTCCGGATTCGTCCGGGAGTCTTTGGTCGGTCCAATCCTAAAAGCTTGAAACCACATAGCCGACTTGGCCTTGTCCACAGCTTATGCACCTGACGAGGGTGCTTCGGGTTAGATCCCTGAGATCAACCATCTTGTTGTCGAAAAGCCTGTGAATAACTCTTGACATGAAATGTAGGCAATGTGGGCAAGTCGCCCACTTAGCACTACTCGCCGATGACGTCGCCGGTCAATCGGATGATGAGCGTGCTCACCTTGCCCTCAATAAGTCCGGCTCGCGGCGTGCCACTTTGACGCCGCCCGTCAAAGTGCGATGCGGTCCACGTGGAGCCAAAGGGCACGTCGGTGGCTACGAAATACGCCGAATTCGAGGTCAGGCCGAGGGGAGAGGCGGCCAGGTCGTCGTCTAGGTAAAGTACCGATCCGGAATCTGGGGTCACGGCCACACCCGCGCTTGGACTGAAGCTCTCGTCGACCACGCGACCAATGACGATGCCGGCATCGGGAAAGCTGGTCTCACCAAGAGCGAGGAGTGCGGCGTCGACCAGCTCCTTGTGGATGAGGATGGGCTGCAGCTCGAGATCCGGAGCTTGGAAGGGTACCTGCTCGCAACGGGCGCTGACGGTCGCTTGCGGCACGCCCTCTAGGGTCGTCGAGCAGACCAGATCGCCGAAGCGCTTGCCGATCGAATCTTCGAAGACCGGTACGGCGCCCAGATTGTTGAGCGCCAGCGCTTCGGTGTCAGCTGCTTCCAGAACGAAGTCGGAAGTGCCCAGGTTGTCGGGCACGCTGCGCGCTTCGCCGACCTCGACCGTGATGGTTGGCGCCTGCTCTTTGCGAAGAGTCTGCATGCTATCGATGTCGGTGACCACGGCGCGCACATCGGTCGGCAAGTTGGCCGTGCAGGTGTCGACGCTCAGCACTTCGGGGTTGGGGCAGAAGAGCGGTACCACTACTTCGCTGTCTTCACCGGCCTGAAAGTTAGCGGAGCCTGCGAAGGCGAGCGGCAACTTGGAGTTGGTCTGTGGTCGACCGAGCCTGTCGAAGAGCTCGAAGCCGTTGGGCGAGGGGCATTGTCCTGCGATCTTGTCGTCTGGGTTGAAGAGTGCGACTTCGACGCGAACGTTCTTGGCGGGAATACCAAAGAGGCGCATGTCCATGGTCTTGATCCCACACAAGTCCTCGCTGGATGGAGCTTGGAGGCACAGCGAGAGCGGCTCGACGTTGTCCCGGAGCAGCACCTCGCCGGTCTTTGGATCGGTGATGCGCAACATGACCATGGCTCCGCAGGTCATCGAGTAATCTTCGCACACCGAGCTCATGCAACCGCTATCGATGGACTCGGTGTCCAGACGGATACGAATGGCCGCTTGCGTGGGCGGATCGCTTTGACACGCGCCGCAAAGCCCTAACAAGGGAGCAATGAGCAAGACGCGGCGAAAAGCGCTCATAGTTCCCACGAGGCAGCCAGGTCGCGAGGTGGCGGCGTTTGATCGCTGGATGAAAAGGTGAAGGCAGCCACGGCTCCGACGGCAAGAGCGCCGCCGATGGCGGCCAGGCCGACCAGGGGCCGCTTGTACCAGGGCACGTCGCGAATAGGCCCGGTGGTGTCGATCATCTCGGGGCGCTGCACGTCGAGCACCAATCCGAAGAGCTGATCGAGTTGAGTGTCGACCGCGTGCTGAAAGCTCAAGCGATCGATGCCAGGGACGTACATGCTGGCGCTGGCGTGCCCAGCAGCACTGGTGCGAATGACGAGCACGGCATCACTGCCGATGAGTCGAACGACCTTGGCTGCGGCCTCTTTGAGATCGGTTTCTCGCAGGCCGCCTTGTCGAGCCTGAAAACGCAGATCGAGCGCGCGAGTGGTTTGCGCGCGAGGCTCGAGATCGATGCGCAGCTGTTTGCGGGCTCCGGCGTCGACCGTGATCTTCTGGGCAGCCGCCTGATACTTCGGTGCGGCGACCGAAATGATGTGCACGCCGGCGGTGACCGCCAGCTGTGGCAGGGGCGAGCTGCCCACCGCTTTACCGTCGAGGAAGACGGCGGCTCCGTCGTCGGTTGCTGAAATCGACAAGGTTGCGCTGGTGTCCTTGGGGGCCATGCGCTGGGCGGCCTTGAAGGAGTTGACGACATCCGGGGGATAGCGAACCGGGTCGATGCTGGTGCTCTCATCGAGGCGATGCAGGAGCTGCAGCTCATCCATGGCTAGACCACGGTTTTCGTCGCGCAGGTGCAAGAGCGCCATGCGAAAGCTGACCTCGGCGAGAAGTTTGGTGGCGTCCTCGCTGGGGGTGAGGGTGAAGAGCAGGCGCCGGGCGCGCTCGAGTTGTGTGCGAGTCTCATTGCTCTGAAAGGCCGCAAACGCCTTTTGGGCCGCGGCCAGGGCCTCGCTGGCATCTGCGAGAACGAGCGCATCGGGACCCACGGCCGGCAACGCGCCCTCGAGCGCGCGGGCTAGATCGCCAGGCGTGTTGGCTCGCAGACCGCTGCTCTTTTCGAGTAGCTGCCTGGCCCTCTCGGCGGCCAGGGTCGAGTCGGGCTCGGCGCTGAGATTTACGATGGCAATGGTCTTGGGCGCTGCGCTGGCTTCGGATGTCGCAAACCATGATGCCCCGGAAGCCGAGCCCAGCAGCATGAGCAGGGGAACTATCATGAAAGCGCGCAACATATCCCTACGATTGCGATCCGCAGATGGGAAAGCTCCTCTACTATAACGCCAGGCTGCCGAGCAGGCTATGGCACTTGCACCATCCAGATACGAGCTTCTCAACCGCATCGCCGTGGGCGGTATGGCCGAGGTGTTTCGGGCCAAAGCCTTTGGTGCACACGGTTTCGAGAAGACCCTGGCCATCAAACGCATCCTCCCGGAGCTGGCCAAGGATCAGGAGTTCGAGGAGCGCTTCATCGCCGAGGCCAAGCTCGCAGTCGGTTTAAGCCATGCCAATGTGGTCCAGGTCCTAGACTTCGGGCGCTTTGCGGGCAGCCTCTTCATCGCCATGGAGCTGGTCAACGGCCTCGATTTGGCCGCGCTCCTGAAGTTCTATTCCGACCGAGACGAGCGCGTCTCGATTCCCGCCGCCTTCCAAATCTCCATCGAAATCATCCGGGGCCTGTCCTTCGCGCATCAGAACGGCGTGGTCCATCGCGATGTGTCGCCATCGAACATCCTGCTCAGCAAGGCCGGCGAGGTAAAGATCGCCGACTTCGGCATTGCCGTCGCCATGCAGCAAGAGGTGTCGAGCGATGTCGGTCGCATCATGGGCAAGTGGCGCTACATGTCGCCCGAGCAGACCACGGGTCAGCAGCTGGGCGAGACCTCGGATCTTTTCTCCGCGGCCGTCGTCATCCACGAGATCTTCAGTGGTCGCAAACTCTTCCCTGGTGTGGAAGCCAAAGAGATCACCGAGAACATCCACCACATGCCGATTCCACTGCTCTCGGAGATGCGGCCCGGTGTTCCAGAGATTCTCGATGAGGTGCTCGCCAAGGCCCTCGAGCGCGATCCGGCCAAACGCCAGAGCAGTGGTGCCGATATGCTTCGCACACTCACCGAAGCCAGCTATCGATCGAGCATCGTCGCTACTTCCATCGACGTTGCTGACGCCGTCGCCGCCGCCGAGGAAGCCGGCGTTGTGGGACCGAGCGTCAAGCCGCAGCCGGGCATGAACTCCATCATTCGCGAGCAGCTGGCCGGCGGCAACCTCTTCCGGCCTTCGGAGCGACGAACCGCGGTTTCGGGAAACGGCAATACCCAGGAAGCGAGTGACCTGGGCACGGCCTCGACCCAGGTGCAGGCAGAGGTTGGCGACGGCTCGACGATCATCAAGAGTGGCGTCGATGGCCACGGTGTGACCATTTGGGAGCTCGACAAGCAGACCGTGGCCGCTGTGCCCTCCGCGCTGCGCAAGGAGCAGGAGAGTCGCTATCAGGATGACGCGCCAGCGAGTCCTGGCCTGCGGCGCGGTGTCATCTACTCAGCCATCGCCTTCAGCTCCCTGGTCGCCATCATGATCGTCTTCGTCGCGAGCGGCTCCAAGGGCAAAAAGAAGAACGTCGTTATAGCTAGCTTCGATGCCAGCGTGCAGCCGGTGGAGCAAGGCGAGATGTTGACCATCGACTCCGATCCCCAGGGCGCAACGGTCTTCATAAACGGGCAGTCCTTGCCAGCGCCGACGCCGGTCAAGGTGCGAGTGCCTGCGGGCGTGGAAGTGCAAACTCGACTGGTGCTCGAGGGCTACGAAGAACTCGTAGGAACCCACGTGCTCGAGAAGGGCAGCGGCATGGTCCTCAAACCCACGCTCGTGCCTCTAAAGGCCAGCCTGAGCGTTAACTCGACTCCGCGAGGTGCCAAGGTCTTTCTCGACGGCGAAGAACTGGGAACCACGCCCTTCATCAGGACCGATCTGCGGCCTGGCAAGGGGCGGACCTTGCAGCTGCTTCTGGCCGATCACAAAGAGTACTCCGCCGAGATCGATCTGGTTCGCAACGAGACTGTGACGATCGATCAGACGCTCAAGAGCACGCTCATCTACGGCGATGTCATCATCGACGTCGGCAACACCTGGGCGCAGGTGAGCGAGGGCGGCAAAGAGGTCGGCAACACGTTCAAGAAGCTTCATCTGCGCGTTGGTGAGCGCCAGCTAGTGCTCTTCAACCCGGAGAGCGGCAAGAGGAAGACGGTCAACATCACCGTCTATGCCGATCGCATCGAGACCTATCGCTTCGAGCTGTAGGGCATGTCTTGGGCCGGGGGCCGTGGGGCCTGGGCAGGGCAGGGCCGCAGTGGCCGTGCGCAAAGAGTCCTCGCCGATTGCGGGCTGAGATTTTCGCTTGGTCTGTGCCAGTGCCATCAGGCGTTTGAGCACTGCTGGCGCGCGATTGCTGAATTCTTCAGCAGGCGGCTAGGGGCTCTTGCGCTGGCGCTTTTGCTGGACCTCGACCACGATCTCCGCGTCCTCTGGCGCTTCTTGAATGATGCACTGGCAGCTGAGCCGTCGACGGGTCAGGTGGTAGAGGTTGCCGAGGTGCTTGTCCTCGGTTGCGTTGTAGGGCGAGAGGTAGCTGGCGCCTTCGACGATGACCACGCGGCACAGACCGCAGGTGCCCTTGCCAACGCAGGCGCTTTGGATACCGGCGTCGCGCTTCCAGCCAAGCTCGAAGATCGTCTGGCCAGCGAAGGCCTCGACCTCGATGCCGCTGGGCAGAAAGCGCAGCCTGGCCATCAGGCGGCGGAGAGCAGGCGCGCCGAGTCGATGGCCGAGGTGAGACCCGCCAGGCGCGCATCCTTGGCCAAGTCCTCGGTGAGGCCGGCGACCGCCTGTCGATAGCTGCGGCTGTCGAGCACCCCTTGCAACAAGCGAAAGCGCAGAAAGAGCAGGGCGGTCTGAGCCACATCGGCCAGACAGTAGTTGCGGATCTCCTCGTGGCGACCGGCCTGGTGCAGACTGTGAATTTGCGAGCCGTCAATCCCGATCTTGCCGGGTAGACCGATCAAACGGGCCAGGGCATCCAGCGAGCTGGCGCGGGAGGCGCCGTGGTCGGCCAGCCAGTCACAGAGATCGATGTGGCCCTCCTCGCTGTAGCGGTAGCGGATGCCGCGGTCTTTGTAATACCAGGCCATGGGCACGCCGCAGTGCAGGGAGCGCAAGGCCAGCACGGGCAGGTCGAAGCCGCGGCCGTTGTAGGTGACAAGAGCGGGCCGGTGCTCCTCCACAAATGTGGAGAAAGAATGGAGAATTCCGGATTCGTCCGAGTCGCCCTCCGGCATGAGGCCGAGCTTTTGCAGACGGTATTCCGAGTCCAGGAGCATGCAGCCGACCACGATGACCTTGTGGGCATAGGGAGGAGGGAAGATCGCGGGCGCGCCCTCACTGGCCGGTGGTGCCTGCCACAGGCTGTGATCGGGAATGGTCTCGATATCGAGCACCAAATAGTGAGAGGCCTGTGCCACGGCCGCACCCTAAGCCCTGGGTCTGACACGGGAGCTTCGCTTTGCACACGAGGCTGCTTCAAAGCAGGGCTTTGCTCACTTGGGCTGAGCGCGCACCTCCTGCATACTAAGGGGCCATGTGGCGGTACCTCCTCGCGCTCCCTCTTCTCGCTCTGCCCTTTAGCAACGATGCCGGGGCGGCTGAGGGCGTTTGCCGGGTCGTCCACTTCGACCTCCGTCCCACCGATGATCTGCAGCTGGTCATCTGGATCGAGGACACCGCCGGCAACTTCATCGACACCGCCTTCATCACCCGCAAGACCGGCAGCTATGGCCTTGGCAATCGC
>JAHEAK010000817.1 GCA_024642805.1 Kofleriaceae bacterium
AAATGGCAGCGCATGCCAGCGCATGGCACTCGGCGATCGGGCCGCTCTGAGGTAGCCTGCGGACATGCGCATCGCCCCATCTTGTTGCCTCTTCTTGCTCGTCGGAAGCCTCGGTCTCGCCTGCAGCAGCGACGACGCCAGCAGCGCTGACGCGGCACCCAGTGCCATCGATGGTGCCGTGACCATCGACGCCGACTTGCCTATCGAGATCGATGCCGCTCTCGCCGACTTCTCGCTGGCCAGCACTGCCATCGTGCAGGACGGTGTCATCCCCACGGTCTACACCTGCCAGGGCGCGAACATCTCGCCGCCCTTGAGCTGGGCCAATCCACCCGAGGGCACGCAGGCCTTTGCTCTGGTCTTCAAAGATCTCACCATCGACTTTTTGCACAGCGCGATGTGGGACATTCCGGTGAGCACCCTGGCCCTGCCCGAAGACGTCGAGCAGGTCTTCGAGCCAGCCGATGTCGCGGGCGCCAAGCAACCCAATAGCTACGCGGGAACCCGCGGTTACGCAGGACCCTGTCCCGGCAATGAACACACCTATGAGTTCCGTCTGCACGCCGTCGATGCCGCCACACTCTCGGGGCTGAGCAACCAGTCGAGCCGCGCCCAGGTGGTCGCTGCTATCGAGGCCGCATCGCTTGGCTCGGTGGCCCTGAGCGCTAACTTCGATCCGGCCAACCCCTAGTTCTCGACACCGCACATGGACACCTATCCACTCGCCAAGGCACTACACATCATCGGGTTCGTGAGCTGGTTCGCTGGCCTCTTCTACATCATCCGACTGTTCATTTACCGCGTCGAGGCCCAGAGCAAGAGCGAGACCGAGCGCGATATTCTCGAGGCCCAGCTGGCCATCATGAGTCGTCGTCTGTGGTTTGGCATTACATGGCCGGCGATGATCTTCACCCTCGGCTGCGGCACCTGGCTCCTGGTGCAGTACGGCTTGTACAGCATGCCCTGGGTGCACATGAAGTTAACCCTGGTCGCGCTCCTCGTCGGCTACCACCTCATCACGCATCGCATCTATCGTCAGCTGCGCGCTCACACCTGTCGTTGGAGCTCCAAAGGGCTGCGCATCTGGAATGAAGTAGCAACCTTGCTGCTCCTGGCCATCGTCTTCGTGGCGGTCTTCAAGGAGAGCCTGCACGCGCTGTGGGCAACCTTCGGTTTCATCGGCTTTGCCATGGTCTTGATGATCGGCATCAAGGTTTATGGGAAGGTTCGCGCCAAGGCCTAGCGCGGGCCTTGGCCCTAGCTAGCTAGCTAGGCCTGTCGGCGCCGGCGAGCGCCGAGCATCAGCAACAGGAGCATGAGCAGACCAGGCCAGCTGCTCGAGGCACCGCCCGTGCTGCAGCCGGCCTCGACATCGAGTTGGTCGCCATCATCGCCATCGCCATCGCCGCCATCGGCGCCATCGCCGTCTCCCCCGCCATCGTCGGCGACAGGCTCAATCTTGAGGGCGTCGACCATCAGGCGCGTGCCACCGGGATCGTCGGCCCACAGCTCGCCGGTGTTGTCATCGAGGCGGAGCTCTTGTCCTTCGCCTTCGTCAAAACGGAAGCGGCCCAGGCTCAACCAACCCTCGCTGCTTTGCTGATCGATGACCACCGTGTCCTTGCGGTCTTCGTGGGTGATTTGATAGGCGGCCTGCGTGCTCTGCCCATACTCACCGCCGTCGCTGTATACGAACAACTCGTAGGTTCCGGCTCGATCGAACTGTAGCTGCCAAACTGCGAAGTTGGCCGGATCTGGCTCCTCGGTGGCCTTGGTCCACAAGAGGGTGCCGCCATGGCCCGCTTCCACGTGTCGCCAGTAGCGCGAGTCACCGCCGGCGATGAAACAGTCGTCGTTGTCCTCGATGATGCGGCCGTCAGCGGGCACGGTTTGACATGCTAGATCGGCAAAGCCACACACGCCGCCGCCGGGACCGCCGCCCCACCATTCCCAGTGCCAATCCTCGCTCGGCACGGTGCGCGTAAAGCCGTAGTTGCCACCGTTGGCGGCAAGCCAGGCATAGACGCCAGGCGCCGAGGTGTTGAGGTCGAGGGCGTGACCGCTGTTGTGATTGGAATAGCCGGGTCGAGCAGCCAGATTGCAGCTATTGCAGTTGCAGTTGACGTAGCAGCCGTAGAGGTACTCCTGCTCGGAGTAGGTTCGAAATCCAGAGACGATACCGATGTTGATGCCATCGTTTGCGGCGGCTTCCTGCATGACCAGGAAGGCATTGGCGGTATCCTTCTCGACGGCCTTGCCACCGATGTGAACCACCTCGATAGGGAAGGGCTGTCCTTGCGAGTACCCGGTGTCACTGCTCAAGGTGCAATCGACATCGCCGAGGTAGGCGAAGATGTCTTGCAGCTCGGCCTCCGTGGGCTGGCAGTCGGTGTG
>JAHEAK010000818.1:0-848 GCA_024642805.1 Kofleriaceae bacterium
GTGAAAGAGCGCCCGGTCCTGCACCGCCACAGCATATCGTCGGGCTTTAAGGACTTTGGCGAGCAGGAATTTATTCTCTGTAATCTCGATGGCCTTATCGAATTCGGCCTTGCCAGCGTCGGGATCCCCGCCAAGTGCCTTAGATAGCGCGACATGGAGCATGGCGCGGACCAGGTGGGCCATGGCGCGTTTGTCCTTGTCTTTGAGATTGTGCTTGTCGTCGAGCTCGATGACGCGCTCGATGATGATGCGCGCCTTGGGCAGCTGGGCGACCATGCCCGGGTTGTCCTTGTTGTGATTGATGGCGCCAGCGAGGCCGACGCCAGCCCAGAGCAGGGCATCGCGATCGCCCCAGCCGGTCTTCTTGGCGCGAGCAGCGACGTCTTCGATTTGGCCAGCCATGGCGGTCTGCCACTTCTTGCCGAGGATGTGCAGGCTGTAGCCCATGCAGCGCATGAAACCTTTGCTTGCGCGGGCGCTCTGGTACTCGGCCGCTTCGAAGTCTTTGGCGATGAGAGCCATCTCCCACTCGTCTTCGATGAAGCCGCTGGCGTACTGACAAAAGCCCTCGGCCAGGATGTTGGTCAAGCGATGGTTGTCAGGATCAACCATGTGAAAGGACTCGACGGTCTTGAGCGAGCCTGGGATGGCGCGGGCCGCGAGGTCGAAGTCTGGCTCTTGCTTGATCGCGTACTTGCCGCGATCCAACACTTTCGAGGTCGTGTTGACAGTGACCTTGCCAATGTCGCAGGCCGCCATGCTGAGGATCGAGAGTGCGAGTGCGGTTGTAAGTAGTCTGCTATGGAGCATCGGCTCCCCCTTCACAGTTCAGTTGTCCAGCCACGGCG
>JAHEAK010000818.1:858-2393 GCA_024642805.1 Kofleriaceae bacterium
ACAAGCGGCGCAAACCTCGGGTTAAAATTGCCATTTGCCAATTGCTAGCCCGACTTATCCGTAGCGGGCGAAACGTATGAGAGCCCATGGTGGCGTGTCAACGCGCCGGGCGCGGTCTCGACAGGGGCTGTGCCGAGATCCGATCAGCGCTGGCTGCGGCTCGCAGGCCCGCTTCCATGTACACTTCGGGGGTGATAACCGGTCGAAGCGGCCTTTGGAGCGTGGTCGGGGCAGCGCTTGCGCTGAGCTTTTCGTCGGGCTTGGCGGCTGGCTGCGCGGGCGGGCAGGAGGCGGGCTCCGACACCGATGACCTTGGCACCCTGATCGTCGGCAGGGCATCCG
The DNA here is from genome assembly GCA_024642805.1 of Kofleriaceae bacterium. Taxonomy (GTDB): domain Bacteria; phylum Myxococcota_A; class Polyangia; order Haliangiales; family Haliangiaceae; genus NORP324. The sequence continues at coordinate 1,201 of JAHEAK010000818.1, forward strand.
ATGCCATTTCGCTGGACCCAGCTCGGATCACCGACAACGAATCGGTCGAGATTTGCGGGCAGATCTATGAGTCCCTCCTGCGCTACAAGGGCAGCAGTACCGAGGTGGTGGCGGGCCTTGCCAAGAGTTGGTCCATCAGTGAGGACGGGCGGCAGTGGACCTTCGAGCTTCGGCCGGGCGTCAAGTTCCACGACGGCACCAAGCTCGATGCCGACGCGGTCGTGTTTTCCTTCCAGCGGCAATTGGACGCCAGCCACCCCTTTCATCATGACGACTCGAGTGGTCTGGGCTTTGCCTGGCGCTCGGCCTATCAAAACATCCTGCGCGTCGAAGCGACCGGAGAGCTCAGCGTTCGCATCGTCATCGATCGCGAGTTCGCGCCCTTTGCGGCCAACCTCGCCATGTTTCCGGTCTCGATCGTGTCGCCGACGGCGGTTCGTGAATGGGGCGAGGACTTCTATCGGCACCCGGTTGGCACCGGCCCCTTTCAGTTCAGGGATTGGCAGAAGGGCCGCATCGTGCTCGAGCGCTTCGATGGCTATTGGGGACCACGGCCAACCCTCAAGCGCCTCATCTTCAAGGCCATCGCCGATGCGCAGCAACGTCTGGTCTCTCTCGAGAGCGAGGCCGTGCAGGTGGCCTACTCGATCTTGCCAAACGAGCAGCAGTTTGTGGCCTTGCACCCTCGACTGCGCCTGCACACGCAGTCGGGCAACAACGTCAGCTACCTGGCAATCAATACCCAACGGCCGCCCTTCGACGATGTGCGAGTGCGTCGCGCGCTCAACTACGCCATCGACAAAGACCGCATCGTGAAACTGGCCTTTCAGGGCCTGGCCGAAGAGGCGACCGGTGCACTGCCTCCGCGTCAGTGGGGCTATATGCTCGACAGCTTCAACTACCAGCTGGATCGGAAACGCGCTCGTGCGCTTCTCGACGATGCCATCGCGGACGGCGTGCTCGATCCGGACTTAGAGATCGAGTTCTACGTGCCGACGACGCCAAGACCTTACCTCCCCGATCCGGGCATGGTGGCGCAGATCATCAAGGCAAACCTGGAAGAAGTGGGGCTCAAACTCAAGCTGGTCGAGCAGGACTTCGCTAGCCACCTGGTGTCCCTGCGCCGAGGAGACCACGATGTCGCGCTCATGGGCTGGGTGGGTGACAACGGCGACCCAGACAATTATTTATAC
>JAHEAK010000185.1:0-1712 GCA_024642805.1 Kofleriaceae bacterium
CCACTTCTTGGTGCCGTGGCAGGCTCCGCCCGGCAAGCCCGAACAGCTCTTCGTCGTCGGATTGTAGGTACCCACGGGCATGAGGATTTCCTTGCTGCCGTTGACGTGCAGGTTGGGCGCAATGATGGCCTGCGCCGCATTGAGCACACTCTGGTGGCACTCGTTGCACTTCATGTTTTCGCTGGTCACGTGCTTTTTGTGCTCGCTCGAAAGGCCGTTGCCACCGCTGTTGGTACCGGCATGGCAACCATCGCAACCAAGGGCTGTGACCGAGGTCCAGGTGGCGGTGCCATTGTTTGAGCGACCATTGCCGTGGCAATACATCGTGCTGCACTTGGCACCGCTGCCATAGGTGGCTGCGCTGTTGAGCCCAGAGAACAAGACCTCGGCGCCGGGATTGCCATCTACGTGACCCGGCGAGACCGCGCTCGAAGGTTTGACGTGGCAGGAGCTGCAGTCGTATTTCGGATGCGTTGGCGAAGCCGTTACGTGTGCGGTGTGCGCGCCGACCGCAGGTATCGAGCGAGCAACCTGATCGAGAAGCGAGAGCGGCGGAGCGCCCGTCGCGTTATCCGTGCCGCCGTGGCAGAAGGTACAGCTGGTCTGCCAGTTGGCGTGGCAATCGGTGCATGCAACCCCAGAGGCGCCGCCAGTGAGAGCTGCTCCGTGACAACCAGAGCCGTTGCAGGTCGAGGGGCCGCCATTGTTGAAATCAGCTCCGTGGAACTGCGGCTGATCGTAGCCAGCGGGGTGCGCAGCGGTTACTTGCAGGATGCCATCGACGTGCTTGGCCGAGTTGGTGATGACCATGCCTGGTCCAACGACTTCGCCGTGGCAGCTCTCGCACTGCGGATCACTTGGGTGTGGGGCTGGTGGCGGTGTGCCGTGACAGGCTCCGCAGGCAGAGGCGCTGTTGTCGAGAGCCGTCCACAGCGGTTGCGTGATGGTGCCGCCCTGCATCGTCGAGCCGTGGCAGTAGGTGTTGCTACAGGTCGAGCCATTCCAGACCGTGCCCGCGGCAAGCGGTCCAAAGCTGAGCTCAGCGGGCAAGCCGGTGTCGATGTGACCGACAGCGTTGGTGCTGGCCGGAACCTTGTGACACTGCACGCACTCGATGTTCTTGAAGGCGCCAGGCGTGAGGTGCGCCTGGTGAGCGCCGACGCCACGAGAGCTCTTGGTCGAGGTGCCAGAGACATCGACAGGAGGTGCGGGGTCACCGCCACCGCCATGGCAGCCATCACAGGCCAGGTCGCCTGTCACTTCGAGGGTGCCGTTGATGTGCAGAGCGGCATTGGTAATCACCATGCCACCGCCTTGGGTCATGCTCGCATGGCACTTACCGCAATCCGAATCGCTCGGGTGTGGCAACGGTGGCGGTGCGCCGTGGCACGAATCGCACTGCGATTGCGAGCCATCGACGACAGTCCAGACCGGTGCGCTTACGGTGCCGCCGGCAAGGGTCGAGCCGTGACAATAACTGTTCGAGCAGCGCGTACCGTTGAAGGTCGTGGTTCCGGCCAGCGAGCCAAACTTGAGTTCTGCGGGCAGAGGCGTGTCGGTGTGACCGACCGAGCCAACCGTCGAGGGCACCTTGTGACACTGGACGCAGGCAATCTCTTGGTGCCAATCGGAAGCGCCAAGGTGTTGACGGTGGGAACCGACGCCGCGCGCCGTGGTCGCGAGATTGCCAGTGGTGTCCTTGGGTGGAGCAG
>JAHEAK010000185.1:1722-8736 GCA_024642805.1 Kofleriaceae bacterium
CGTGACAGCCATCGCAGGCCAGATCACCGACCACGTCCAGGTTGCCGTCGATGTGACGGGTTGGATCGGTAATGACCAGACCCGCGCCCGCCGTCATCGTGTCGTGGCACTTGCCACAGTCAGGATCGGTTGGGTGCGGAAGGGGCGGTGGCGCGCCGTGGCATGAGTTGCATTGGCCCTGCGAACCGTCGACCTGCGTCCACTGTGGGTTGGTGGAGACGCCGCCGCTGAGGGTCGTACCGTGGCAGTAGGTATTGCTACACGAGCTGCCATTCCAGGCCGCGTTGCCGGCCAGCGATCCGAAGTTGATCTCGGCGGGCAGCGGAGTATCCATGTGGCCGATGGCCAGAGTGGCACCCGGGACGATGTGACACTCTGCGCACTCGATGTCCTTGCGCCATGTCGAGGGCTCGACGTGAGCGCGGTGCGAACCGACTCCACGATCGGTGGTGAGGCTGTTACCGCTGACATCGAATGGTGGTGCGGCAATGCCGCCTGAGCCGTGGCAGGCATCACAGGGCTGATCGTTTGTGACGTCGACCTTGCCATCGATGTGCAGGTCTGGATACGCGATGGTCATGCCCGCGCCGGCAACCATCGTTGGGTGACAGGCACTGCAGTCTGCGCCCGCTGGGTGCGGGGCTGGTGGGGGCGCGCCGTGGCACGAATCGCACTGCGTCTGCGAGCCGTCGACGGTGGTCCACACGGGACTGCGATCCTTGCCGCCCGAGAGAGTCCCGCCATGGCAGTAAGAGTTGCTGCAGGTGTTGCCATTCCAGGTGGCGTCGCCAGCAATCACGTCGAAGGTGAGCTCGGCGGGCAAAGGAGAATCCATGTGGCCGATGTCGGTAGTGCCGGTCGGCACTCGGTGACAGGAGGCGCACTCGACCGGCTTGTGCCAATCGGAGACCGCCAGGTGCGAACGGTGGGCGCCGACAGCGCGATCGCTGGTGGCAGACAGGCCGTCAACGGAGGTTGGCGGCGCAGAAATGCCGCCCGAGCCGTGGCAGGTGTCGCAGGGAGCCGCCTCGTTAACATCGAGCTTGCCGTCGATATGCAGAGCCGGGTACGCAATCACCAGGCCTTCGCCTGGATTCATGGTCGGGTGACACTGACCGCAATCGGTGTTGTTCGGGTGTGGAGCGGGTGGCGGCAGACCGTGGCAGCTACCACAGCCGGAGGCCGAACCATCGACGACGGTCCACTCCGGTTCGGTCTTGATGCCGCCCGTGAGAGTCGAGCCGTGGCAGTAGTTGTTGCTACAGGTAACGCCGTCCCATACCGTGTTGACCAAGAAGCCGGTAAGTTCGAGCTCTGCGGGTAATTCTGAGTCGAGGTGGCCGGGAGCACCAATGTCCTGTGGGACCACGTGACACTCGGAGCACTCAATGTTTCGCCGCCAGTCGGAGTTGTTGAGGTGACTGCGGTGAGCGCCGACGCCACGGCTCGCGGTATCGATGTTGCCACCAACGTCGACGGGCGGTGCTGCGTTGCCCTGGCTGCCATGGCAGGGCGAGGAGCATGCAACTTCCAGAGGAACCGAGGGACCAGCGTCATCCTCCGGTCCAGCGTCCTTGGCCTCGTAGCTGCCAAGATTACATGCACCCACCAGCAACATCGTGGCGAACGCGAGGAGGCTTCTGTGAATGAATGTTGTGAATGGCAAAGTGATAACGAATCCGAAGTTTGAGGTTGCTGGTGCAATGCCCATACCCGACACACGAGCGCAGCAACGTGGCATTACAGACAACTAGAGCGGCCGCGATGCCAAGCTGTGCACACCTGTGTCACTTTCGTACAGTCGCAGCCGATCTCCTAACACAGCGAATTGATCAGTGAAATCGATATTGCAGGCGCACAAAGGCAGCAATGGACTGCACCGTGGGCAGCTTGATGGGTTGCTCCATCGCGTCATGGCTCTCGACCCTCTCGATGCCCCAATGGCCGTCGAGTAAGAGTAACCAATTTTTGGCCGACTGTAGAGAGGCCTGCACCCCGAGTTGAGCAGCCGTGACCTTGGAGCGGCCGTAGCAGCTCAGAGCATTGCTCGGATCGCAGACGCCAAGACGATCGCTGTCTTTGAGACTCTGGGCGGCCGCGTCCACACTGAACTCCCCGCGTTCCTCCCAGAAGGCTCGCGAGATTTCGACGCCGCCGACGACGCCGCTGGTGGTGGCGAGGTCATTTTTGCCAAGGCCTTGCAGCAGACTCACCTGCCCTCCCAGACGCAGCCCGAGTGGAAAACGACGATCGAGCATCATCAGCGTGAATTCCGAGCTTCTCGAGGTGGTGATCTCGAAGCTGCTTCCATCAGCAAGCTCAAGGCTGACATCGGGTCGTTGGCGAAGTCCCGCTTGCAGTGTGAACTGCAGGCGACGGGACAGAGCGTCGAGACTGACCGCTGCACGTGCCGATTGCGAAGCCACACGAACGAAGGACAAGCCGTTTTGCACCAGGCCCATCGACTCGGTATCCGGATCCTCGAGCTGATTGACCACTGACTCCTGCAGAAGCTCCGTCGACTGATGATGCACGGAGGCGTGCAGGAGAATGTGTTCCGCTGCCTGGGAGGTGAGCGCCGCGCTGGCATTGCGCAAAGCGCTGCCTTCCTGACTGGCCAGGTCCGCGGTTGCATAGTGATAGAAGGTCGTGGCTGATGACAGTCGCCAATAGCCCTTGCTGTGCACGAAGACCTGGGGCCGGTCTTTGCTGCCTTTGCTGCCATATGTGTAGACCGGCACGATAGCGCCGGTGCCAATATCACCGTGCACCTTTGCGCGCGCGTAGCTCGCGCCTGCGCCAATGATCGCGGGCACGACCCGCTTGCCGCTCGGCTGGCCATCGACGAGCTCCTGTTTGGGATAGTCCTGGTCGATGCTGCGCGATCCGCGCGTCGGATAGGTGCCTCCAAAGAAGACCAGCGACCAGGGCCCTTTGCTCTCGCGTGTGTAGCTGATGCCGTCGATCTTGCTGGCATCCACGGCGAGGATGCGCTGGCGACCAAAGCCGATCCGCTGCTTCTTGCCCCCATAGCTCACGGCGAGCTCGCGCAGGTCGAACTCATCGTCGCCACGGAAGCCCGACTGCACGTCGCCGCGATTGACGTGCCTGACCCGGGCGTCGACACGCGAATCAAAGCCGGTACCAGCGATGTGCTCCGCTGCGAGTTCGAGGCGCAGATCGCCAAGCACCCGCCGATAGGGGCTGGCCACCAACAAGGTGTCGCCGCCGTCGATGAGGCCCTCGGCCTCGCCGGCAAACTCGCCATAGGCAAAGCTCGACAGGGTCAGTCGCAAATCGAGATCGGTGGCTGGACTCTCTTCGACTGACGCGCTAACGCCCTCATCGGCCTGGTCACCCTGGCCGGAAACGAATTGTGCGTGTGCCGTGCTCGAGACTGCTAAGAGCAGGCCGCTGGCCAGCAGAGCGCGGGTTATCGACATAGGCTCTGCCTCCCCAGCCGCGCCATGGGCAGCCAAGCGTTGGTGTTGTGGCAGTCGCCGCATTGGATGAGGTTGTTGTGTGGAGGCACCGCGACCCGCAGTGAGTCGTCGCGATGGCAGTTGACGCACAGAGGCGAGACCGCGCCGAAGTTGCCGTTTTGGTGACACTCCGCGCAGGGCAGTGTTCGGTGCAAGCCAGGCAGATTGCAGCCAACGCTGGTGTGATTGAAACGAGCCGGCAGGAATGCGGTCTGGGTATGGCACTCACCACAGCGCGGCGACAGGCCGTTTTGGTGGATGTCGTCGTCCTTGTGACAGGTGATGCACAAGTTGCCCGACCCGCGCCGCTGCTCGCCGCTCTTGTGACAGCGATTGCAGCTGATCTGATCGTGAGCGCCCTTGAGGGCGAAGTCGCCAACGTCGTGGGTCTCGCCAATATCACCAAAACTCGAGGTCGAGTGACAGGCCACGCAGTTGGTGCCATAGCGGCCCTTGTGAATGGCAGGCTCGGCGTGGCAACCCACGCACTCCTGACGCGTCGGCTTGAAGCGGCGATCGCTATGGCAGCTGGCGCACACCACCAGCGTGTGAGCGCCGTCGATCTTGAACTCCGATTGCCGGTTGTGATTGAAGCGAGTCTTGCCGGTCTCTAGGTGGCAACGCTCGCACTTGTTGCCAAGAGCCGTCTTGTGAATGTCGTCAGACTTGTGACAGCCACTGGCTCCGCAGGTGCGCGGAGTGTCGGAAAAGCGCGAGCCTGGGTGGCAATCGATGCACTTGGGCACGCTCTGATGCAACCCGCGCAAGGGGAAGTCGGTGTCCTTCTTGTGATCGAAGCGAACCGGATCCCAGAGCCCTGGGCTGTGGCAACGTGAGCATTCCGCGCCCAGACGACCGTGATGCAGTGAATCCTCGTGACAGCGCGCTCCACACTCCATGGGCGTATTTTCGTAGACGTCACCCACATGGCAGCGCTCGCACGTGATCTTGGCGTGCTGCAAGGTGAGCGGAAAGCGCGAATTGACCCCGTGGAAGTTCTCGAGCGACTCCTTGGTCATGCTCTTCTTTCCCGGCTCCGTGTGGCAGCCGAGGCACTCCTCGTTCTTGTACTTGCCGCCGTGCGCCTCTTTGTGTTGGTGGCAGCCAAGACATCCGTTCTTCTCGATGTCAAAGCGCTCGAAGTCAGAGCTCTTCTTACCGCGGTGGCAGGCGCGGCAGGCGACGTCCTGATGTTTGCCGGTCAAGACGAATTTGGTGTTCTCTGCGTGATTGAAGATCTGGCCCTTCCAGCCACCTTGCTGGTGACAGGTTTCGCAGACCGGCGGCGAACCAAAAGCCTTGAAGCGATCTTCGTGGTGACTATTGGACTCGTGGCAGTTCACACAGGTCCCCGTCGGCTTGCGCTTGCCGAGCGACTTGGTGTGACAGCGCTCGCACTCCAGCGAGCCGTGCTTGCCGAGCAAGGGGTAGCCGGTGCGTCGCTTGTGCTCGAAGCTCACGCTGCGCAGCGTTCGCTCTTTTGGCGAGTGACACCACTGGCAGTCCTTGGTGCCAAAGAGCTGACCGTCGTGCGGGCTCTTGTGGCAGGTGTCGCACTTGTCAGCGTTCTCGCCCAGCTTGAACTTGGCCTTCTCGTGACACTTGGAACAGGCTACGTCCGCGTGCACACCCTCGAGGGGCATGTCTGCGTCCTTCTTCTTGTTGTGGTCGAACTTCAGCACCTTCAGTGGCGGCTTCCACGACGCTTGCGAGTGACAGCGCTCGCAATGCATGAAGTCTTTTCGCACCTTGCCGTGAGGTTGATCCTTTTCGTGGCAGTCACCACAGGCCTTGCTGTCGCTGATAAAAACTCGTAGGCCCTGTCGATTGGTCTTGGCGTGACAGTCCTTGCATTCGATGACCTTGTGCTTGGCCTCGAGCGCCCAGCCGGTCTTGGCGTGGTCGAAGTTCTTCTGGCCGCCAATAGCCTCCCAACCCATCAGGTCAAAGCCGCGACCTCGGTGTTCCTTGTGACACTTCTGGCATGGCTGGCCACGAACATCCGCGGACACGTGAAAGCCCTTCTTGGCGGCAATGCGCTTGGCCAGGTTTTCATGGTCGTGGCAGCCGAGGCACTTCTTGGGCTCGAGCTGCTTGCCATTGTTGTGGCACTCGTTGCAGTTGTCCTGGCCGTCAAAGGAGGCGTGGCTGCTCGACAGTTGCCCTGGAGACGACGACAAGAAATCGGCCTGAGCACGAGCAACCCCGACCTTGAGGGTCAGCGCGCAGGCGAATGCCGCGAAGCAAACTAGAAGAACTCGTACCATGGGGGAGGAGAGCCGAGCTAGAAGCGGTGAGCCAAGGCTACTTGCAGAGTTTGGGAGGTGTCGCTCCGACTCGACTGCATCACGTCGGGATTTCTTGCGCTTGCGCCAGACCATTCGGATCGGTTCCAACCATATAGAAAGGATCCTGAGAGGTCCAACCGCTTGCCAATTCGATAACTGCCGCCAGCGGAAACCCACACACCTTGCAAATCACCTTGTCGGCCATCTTCGAGCCCAGGGGTCTGCTTTCGGCGCCCGAGCACCTGACCTTCGCCGCTAAGCGTCAAAACCACATCCGGCAAGAAGCGATACCAGTCGATGCGAGCTCCCGCGGTCCCAGCCAGCAGGCTCTCGCGAGGCAGAAGACCGGCATTATCGACACTCTTGGTGAAGAAGACGTCGTAGTGCAGACCGGCACGAACTGCCACATGGACGTCGCGCCCCAGTGCCACCCCAACCCGAGCACCTGCTCGTGTCTCATACATCGAGAAGTCGATGTCGCCGATGGGTCCATCGGCGCTGATTACCTCGATGCCTGGCTTGGAGTAGCTGAAGCGGAAACCACCATCGAACCCGAGGAAGAGCCCTCGCCCTTTCGATCGCAGGATGATGTCGGTACCGCCATCGAGAGCCATGGCCTGTGTCTCGACGATGGTATTTGCCAACCGACCGCGCCCTGTCGAGCTGAAGTCCATCGACAGCGAGCGGTAGGCCAGCCCCAGGCTTGTTCGCACTTGCGCGCGTGGCAAATCACCAAGGCTCCAAGAAGCCAGCTCGCCTGAATCAACCGATGCCTGGCCGGCACCGCTTGCAGATGAGATATTCTCTGAGGTGGTATTAACCACTTCGCTTGCGGCAATCCAGCCAACCTGACCATCGCCACTGCGAACGCGTAGCCAGCGACGATCTCCACTGTGCTCCTCGACGATCACTTTGGCTCCGACGATCAAACTGCCCAGAGATTCGGAGCCCTCTTTCATGGACGAGCGCAGTTGCGTGTCGGCGTTGGCAATCGTCGCCACGAAGGAGGACGAGGCGCCTTCGGTGTCTCCGCCCCAATTCCGTTTGGCTGGCGCAGTCGCCTCCGCTACCTCGGTAGTGCCGGCCTCGTTGGTGTCGTTGCCTGTGTTGGTGTTGGTGTTCGTGTCGTCTGGGCTAAGGACCGGTTCGGAGGCGACAAAGGAGGCCAGAGATCGGTTCACGAGCCAGCCTTTGCGCTTACCTGCCTCCACACGAACCCATCGGCCCTGCGTCTCGCGCACAAT
>JAHEAK010000819.1 GCA_024642805.1 Kofleriaceae bacterium
GAGCTTGTCGCGAAAGAAGCCAATGACCCGCTCGACACTGGCATCGTCGCGCTGCTCGGTCAGCACCGAGTGATCGCTTGGCTTGACGCTTGGCAACTCGATGGCGATGAAAGCGTCGCCCAGCTTCTCGCGCAAGGTCGTGAAGCGCTTGCCCACCAGACGATCACCGCGGAAGCGCAGGCCCAACACCTGACATCCGGCCTTGGCTTTGGCGATCATGGCCGCCTCCTCGTGCGCGGAAAGACCGAGCGCCCTGCTTCGCTTGTTGCCAAGCGGCACGGGCAGCGAGGGTTGCGAGACCACTGGCGCCGCGACCGCGTCGTCGACCATCATGCCGAGTGCAAAGCCGCCAGAGAAACACATGCCGATGGCACCAACCCCGGGGCCACCTAGCTCGGCGTGAAGCTCTCGAGCCAGGGCACGCAGCCAGACAATGATGGGCGAGCTCTGCTTGGTCGCCAGCATGGTGAACTCTTTGGCCACACAGAGTCGCAGCATCGAGGAGGCCAGGTAGGTTGGACTGGGAGCGCGGCCAGGCTCGCCAAGCAGTGAGGGCATGACCACGCTAAAGCCCGCGTCCACGAGCTCGTTGGCGAAGCGCGCCACCAGAGGCGTGATGCCAGGTACTTCGTGAATGACGATGACCCCTGGGCCGCTGCCGCGACGAAAGGTCGGGAAGCGCATGCCCTGCGCGGCAAACTCGCCTGGCTGCCAGCCTGCGAGTACATCCGAGGAATTCGTGAATGCGGTGCTCATGCGAGTTGCTCCCGGCCTCTCTCCCGGCCTCTGTCGACCCGCGAAGATTGCAGGCAGGGGCCACGAAGTCGAGGCCAAGCGCCATTCCTCATTGCTTTGCGGCACGACAAATGGTTGTCTGCCGCGTCGCCACTCAGGCCTGCGGCCAGGCAGGTGAACGACCATCCTGGACGCCATCCTGGCCGCCCTGCTCAGAGACTTCCGATGTTTAGCCTGCTCACCAACGCCACGCTCTTCAGCCCTGTCAACGAGGGGGTCTGCAACATTCTCATCGGCGCTGGCAAGGTCTTGTGGATCGGAAGGGAGAGCCTGGCGCTGCCAAGCCAACTCGAGTGTGAGGTGCGCGACCTGGGCGGCCAGCGCGTCATTCCCGGGCTCATCGACGGTCACGTCCATGTGACGGGCGGCGGAGGCGAGAGCGGCTTCAGCTCGCGGGTGCCTGCCTTGGGACTGAGCCGCTACACATCCACAGGCATCACCACGGTGGTCGGTCTACTCGGCACCGATGATACCACGCGCAGCACTCAGGATGTGCTGGCCCAGGTGCGTGGACTGCGCGAGGAAGGACTGAGCGCCTACTGCTTCGCCGGTGGTTATCACCTTCCAGCGCAGACCCTCACCAGCAGCTTGCGCGCCGATATGGTCAACATCGATGCCATCATTGGCGTCGGCGAGCTGGCCATCAGCGATCATCGATCGAGTCAGCCCACGCTCGACGAGCTTTTGCGCATCGCCGCCGATTGCCACGTCGCGGGTCTCATCACCGGCAAGGCCGGAGTGCTGCATCTGCATCTGGGCAATGGTACTCGCGGCCTCGATCTGGTCAGGCGTGCCCTCGACCAAAGCGAGATTCCCGCACGCGTCTTCCATCCCACGCACGTCAATCGCCGCAAGGCTCTCTTCGCCGAGGCGCTCGAGCTGAGCGCGCGCGGCTGCACCATCGACATCACCGCCTTTCCCGTCGCCGAGGGAGAAGACGCCTGGTCCGCGGAAGAGGCCTGGTTGCGCTATCGAGACGCAGGAGCGCCACCGGAGCGCATCACCGTGAGCTCCGACGGAGGCGGTTGCCTGCCGACCTTCGACCAGGAGGGTTGCATGCTGCACATGGATGTCGGGCAACCCGGAGCTCTCATCGCGACGATTCGCTCTTTACTCGAGCGCGGCGTCGAGCTTGCGGAGATCCTGCCCGCGTTCACCAGCAACGTCGCGCGCCTGCTGCGCCTGTCCAGCAAGGGCCGCCTGCAGGTGGGTGCGGATGCCGACCTCGTCGTCCTCGATGAGCGCGCAGCAATTTGCGATGTCATGGCCATGGGCCGCTATCACCTCAAGAACGGCCAGCAAGCGCTGGTCGGAACGTTTGAACCGTCACCGACAAAGGCACAAGGATGAGTCCGTCCAAAGCAGTAGATCCTGATAAGCGTGGTTACATCATCCCGATCGGTGGTGCCGAAGACAAGTTGCGCAATCCGCAGATCCTCGACCGCTTCGTCGAGCTGTGTGGACGCAACGACGCCCGCATCGTGGTCATTCCGACCGCCTCCGAGCTCGAGGACACCGGCAGCAACTACGAGAAGCTCTTTCGCGGTCTTGGCGTCGAGCAGGTTCGAGTGATGCCACTGGAGACGCGCGAGGA
>JAHEAK010000186.1 GCA_024642805.1 Kofleriaceae bacterium
AGGCAAGCAGGCGCCGCAAACCGACAGGCGAGCTCCGGGCTACGAGTCCGTGTCGAGGGTCGCGATGGCGAGCGCGGCCGCTTGTTGCTCGGCCACTTTTTTCGATCGGCCAACCGCGCGCGAGCGCTCTGTGCCGTCGACGAGCACGGCCACTTCGAAGCGCTTGTCGTGATCGGGGCCTGACGAGGACACCAGTTCGTACATAGGTGTGCAGCGAAAACGCGCCTGCACGAGCTCTTGCAAGCGACTCTTATGATCGTCCCCGACCCCAAGGCTAGGCGGCGTCTCGAAGCGGGCAAGCACGAACTGCCTGGCGACCTCGAGCCCGCCATCGAGATAGAGAGCGGCGACGATGGCCTCAAGGGCATCCGAGAGCAGCGAGCTCTTCTGGCGCCCGCCGCTTTGTTCCTCGCCCTTGCCAAGGCGCAGCCAGCGTCCAAGCTCGAGCTCGCGAGCAACCCGGCTTAGGCCCGACTCGCTGACGAGTTGCGCCCGGGTCATCGACAGGTCGCCCTCGCTCAGCTCCGGGAATTCCTCCATGAGGTGTTGCCCGATGAGCAGGTCGAGAACCGCATCGCCTAGAAACTCGAGCTTTTCGTTGTCCAAGGTGCCGTCCTCCTTGTTCTCGTTGGCATAGGAGCGGTGGCACAAAGCGGTCGCAAGAAGCCGCGGATCGGCGAAAGTGTGGCCGAGAAGTTGCTGAAGCTCGGCAATGTCGGAGGCGCTGGACACGTTTGCCACTATATACTGCAGATGGTGGTGGAGGCTCCCGAGAAGCTCGGCAAATACCAGATCCTTGAGCTCCTCGCTCAAGGGGGTATGGCCGAGGTGTACAAGGCGAAGGCCGTCGGCATCGCCGGCTTCGAGAAGGTACTTGCCATCAAGCGCATTCGCCCGCGCTACGCCAAAGAGCCACGCTTCATTCGCAACTTCATCGATGAGGCCCGCATCGCCGTCACGCTCAACCATCGAAACATTGTTCAGGTCTTCGACTTCGGCAAGGCTGACGGCGAGCTCTTCCTTGCCATGGAGCTGCTCGAAGGCGTCGACTTGCGGGTGGCGGTCCAAACCGCACGCAAGAAGGGCGAGCGCTTGCCAGCCGCCCTGGCCTGCTACGTCATGTCGGATGTCGCATCGGGGCTGGACTACGCCCATCGCAAGAGCGACAACGAGGGCAACCCACTCGGCATCGTTCACTGTGACGTCTCGCCGCACAATATTCTTCTGAGCAACGAGGGCTTCGTCAAGATCTTGGATTTCGGCGTTGCCCGTGCGCGCTTCGTGGCCGCGCCCACCTCCAAGCGTCTGCGAGGCAAACCGCGCTATATGGCCCCGGAGCAGACCCTCGGCGAGGCGGCCACCTTCGCCTCGGATGTCTTCGTTGTCGGCATCCTGGCCTGGGAGCTTCTCGCCGGCCGACCCCTCTTCGACGGCGAGGATATAAGAGCTATTCTTAAGTCGGTTCGCAGTGATGAGATCATCGATCTGGCTGCGCTTCGCCCCGACCTGCCTGGCTACTTGTGCCAAGCGGTCATGACCGCGCTTCGACGCAATGCCAGTGAACGAGGCAGCGCGGCCGACATTGGCGTGCAGCTCTCACGGGCCGGTCGCGAGCTCAGCGACACGACCAGCGCCCAGGCGCTCTCCGAATGGCTGCGCACGACCTTCGCTACTGGCGAGAGCCCCGAGCAGACACAAACAGAACCCGCTCCCCCGCCGACTTCGCGGGCGCCGGTGTCGACGGTGGTTGCCTCGCAAGACGAGAGTGTGCTCGACGATGAGCCACAAGAGGAAACCGCGCGGCATCCCAGCCCTCGCACCAACAGGCCGGCAAGCACCGATCCGGGTGAATCGGGCCCGAAAACCTCGCTCATCGACACTCGCTCACCCGCCGCACCGACGCCGCCCGCTGAGGTCGCCGAGCTCGAGTCGCCCTCGCTCTCCGCTCTCCTCGACAAACGCCGCGTGGTCATCGCTATCCTGCTTCTCGATGGCGGCACCGAGGAGCGGCGTCGAGAGCTGAGTCTGGCCCTCTGCGATCTTGCCTATAAGCGTGGCGCCGTCGTGCACGAGCGCAGCGAGAACGAAGTTGTCGCTATCTTTGGGCTGCAGCTGGCCGGCGAAGACGACGTAGCTAGCGCGATGCACTTTGCCATCGATGCCGGCGAACTCACCAAGGAGACCGAGCCTGCTCTCGGTCCGCGGCAAGACGGCGTGAGTCTGCGTTCGGCAGCCCGCGCCGGTGTCGTCGCGCAGCGCCGTGAAAAGGACTATCAGCTGCGTGGCGACGCCCTGCGTGAGGCACGTGAGCTCGCCCGTGGCGCGGAAGCCAATCGGCCCCTGCTCAGTGGCGGCGCTGGCAGACTGTCCTCTGTGCAGTTTCGCTTCCGCGAACTGCCAGCCCGTCGCTATCGCAGCCGGCGCCTGCGCGTGCTCGAACTCATCGGCGCGGCTTCGCACGACGATCGCAGCCGGGCGCTGCGCAGTCGCAGGGGCCGCTTCGTCGGTCGACAAGCCGAGCTGCGCACGCTGTGGGAACTCTACGGTCGCAGCGTCGCCGAAGGTGGCAGCCGAGCTCTCATCATCGAAGGAGCGCCCGGTCTGGGCAAGAGTCGCCTCATGGCGGAGTTCGTCGCCGGTCTCGACGATCTGCCCGAGCCGCCCAGAGTGATCGCCATCGGCAGCACGGACAAAGCCGCGGCAGCCCCCTTCACTTGCGCCATCGAGTACCTGCAGGCCGCGCTCAAGCTGCCACCCAAGGGCGGCGAAGATGCGCGCAACGAGCTCCTCCAGCGCCTGGCCGGCGTCTTGCGCGATGGTCAAAGCGAAGAGGTGGTGCGCGAGCGCAGCCATTCCATCGAGCTTGCCATGGAGCTTCGCGACGGTGCCTTGAGTCGAAACGAGGAAGCACCCGCCGCTTTGCGCGAGCGCTGTGCCGACACCATTGCGCACTTTCATGCCGCGCTGTGCCAGGGCAAGCACAGCGTCGTCATTCTGGAGAACTTTCACCAGGCCGATGCCGCCAGCATGGAGGTCTTGCAGGCCTTGTTGCGCCGCACGCCCTGTGAAGCGGGCGTGCTCGTGGTCGTGACCAGCCGCGATGAGAGCCTCGCAGGTACCTACCCCGATGCAGCCGTGGTTCGCCTGGCAGACCTTGAGGGACGTGAGCGCAGCGAGCTCATTGCCGATCGACTCGCCGATTCTGGCGGCGCCGAGGTCATCGAGGAAGTCAGTCGGAGGGCGGGTGGCAATCCCCTCTTCATCGAGGAGCTGTGCCGAACCATTCGCGAGGTTGGTTGGGATGAAACTCCAGCGACGGTTCGCGATGCAGTCATCGCACGAGTCGAGCGCCTGAGTGCGGGAACTCGAGCCGTGCTGCAACGCGCCGCCGTTATCGGCGAGAGCTTCCGCGCGCACATCCTCGAGGAGCTTATCGGCGCGCCCGCCGCCGTTCACTTGCAAGAGCTCATCGACGAGCACTTGCTCGTGCGCAGCGACGAGGCCGAGTACGAGGCCGACGGCGGAGAGTTCAGCTTCCGTCATGGCCTGATTCAGGAAGTGGTCTATGCCTCGCTGTCAGCGGGCGCGCGCCTCAGCACCCATGCAAACCTCGGCAGCTTGCTAGCCCTGCGCTCGGAGACTGGTCAGGAAGAGCCACCCGCGCTCACCGCCTATCACCTCGAGCAAGGCGGCGATCGAGCTCGGGCCGCCCACTATTGGATCCGCGCTGGCCACGTCGCCCAGACCGCATTCGAGACCGTGACCGCGCGAGACTGCTTCGCGCGCGCCATTACCCTTTTGCAGGCACAGGTGCACGGCAACGAGAGCGCGGCGGCGCCATACATCGAGGCCCTCTTCGGCCGAGCCAGAGCCTTTCGCGACCTGGGTGATTTCGACAGCGAAGGACACGATCTGAGCGCGCTCGAGACTCTCTGCCGCGATCGACCGGCCGAGCACGCCGAACTGCTCACGCGAGTCGCGGGTAGGCACCTGCGAAACGGCGCATTCGACAAGGCCCTGGAATCGGCAGCACTGGCCGCACAAGCCTCCCAGGACGCCAATACGCCGCTCATGCGGGGCGAGGCGCTGCGCATTCGCGGCGAGGCCCTCGAGCGCATGGGCGAATACGCCGCCGGCCTCGATGCCCTCAACGAGGCCCTGTCGATCTTCGAGCAGCTGGGAGCGCGAAGCCTTCAGACCCGCGCGCGCATCAGCATGGCTCGCAATCACCTGGTACGCGCTCACTACGAAGAAGCCCGCGGCATCTATCAACCGATTCTGATCGAGATTGGGCGCAACCACGATCCGTGGATCGAGCGCATCGCCAACAACCATCTCGCCGTCATTCACCTGTGTCTGGGCGAGTTCGAATCGGCCATGCGCTGTGCGCAGACCAGCGTGCGCCTGTGTGAACAAGATGGCGACCAGGCGCGTGCAGGAGACAACTTAAGTGTGTGCGGCATCATTCTTCAGGAGGTCGGGCAGTTCGGGGCCGCCGAGGAGTACTTTCGGAAGGCCCTCGAGTTGAGCGTCGCCACCAAGTCGCGCTGGAGCTATGCCGACTGCCTGGTCTACGCGGGCTACAACCACGGGCTCCTGGGAGACCTGGAAGCCGGCCTGGCTGAAGTCGAGCAAGCGCGCAGCGAAGCCGAGGAACTCAAGACTCCGTACATCGAGTGCAATGCCAATCTGGCTCTGGCTGGCCTCCTGCTGCGCCGCGACGCGCCCGGCGACAGAGCTCGCGCCATCAGCGCATGCGAGACGGTCAGGCGATTGGCTCAGGAGGCCACCCTATTTGGAGCCGAAGCCATGGCTCTATCTCGACAGGCCGAGAGCCTGCGCCGAATGGGCAATCTCGAGGAGGGCCTGCGCCTCTCGCAATCGGCCATGCTCATCCTCGACCGCCAGCGCCACCTCGAGGGCGCAGAGGAAGAAATTCTCTTTCACCACTTCTTGCTCCTGGAAGCCCTCGAGTCCCCGCAGGCCGGCTCGTGCCTGGAGCGCGCCTTCAGCAGCCTGGAGCGAAAGCTCGACGGCATCGTCGACCTCGACTGGCGGCGCTCCTACTGCGAGGATCTGGTCATTAGCGCCGCCATCTTGCAGGCCGCCGAAGAGCAGACGGTCTGAGCCCTGCCTCTTGCCCCTGAGCCCTGCCCCTGAGCCCTGCCCTTGACCCTGGGCTCTCAGCAGATCCAACCGCCGCCCTGCACGATGTCATCATCGTAGAAGACGGCCGCCTGCCCTGGCGCGCAGATGACATCGCTCTGCAATCGCACGCGTGCGCGATCGCCATCGATGCTCACACGAGCTTGCACAGGTGTTCCTCGATGGCGAACTTGCACACGGGTCTCAAAGCTCGCGGCTGGCTCTTCGATGAACCAGCGTAGACCCTGGATCTCGAACTCTTGCTCGGGGGCGTCGGCGGCGGCGCCAACGACCAGGCGATTATTCTCCACGTCGAGTCGAAGCACGTAGGCGGGGCCGCCGCCCTCGAGCTTCACGTCGCCAATGCCGCGCCGCTGACCAATGGTGTAGCGATGCACGCCTTTGTGACGACCGACCACCTGGCCGGCCTCGGTGACGATATCGCCGGCCACGGGCAAGCTGAGACCACGCTTGGCGGCGGCCTTCTCCACGAAGGCCCCGTAGTCGCCATCGGGGACGAAACAGATTTCTTGCGAGTCCTTCTTGCTGGCATTGGGCAGGCGGTACTTGTCGGCAAGACGGCGTGTCTCGGTCTTGTCGTAGTCGCCAAGCGGAAAGCGAATGGCCGCCAAATCCTCGATGGGCATCGAAAACAAGAAGTAGCTCTGATCCTTCTGCGCATCGACGCCGCGACGCAAGAGCAGACGCCCATCGCGCTCTTCGATGCGGGCATAGTGGCCGGTGACAAGGGTCGTGGCGCCCAACTGGCGCGCTCGCTGCAGAAGGGGCGTGAACTTGATGCTCTGATTGCATCGCACGCATGGGTTGGGTGTGTGACCGCGCAGGTAGGTGTCGACGAAATCATCGACAACGGCCTCTTTGAACTCGTCGGCAAAGTCGACCACGTAAAAGGGAATGCCCAGCACATCGCACACCGCGCGCGCGTCGCTGATGTCGCGGGGACCACAACAGCGGCCACTGGCAGCGCTAGTTCCCTGGGCGTCATAGAGGCGCATCGTGATGCCGATGACCTCATGCCCCTGCTCGACCAACAAGGCAGCCGCTACCGAGCTATCCACGCCTCCGGACAGCCCGACGACCACAGGGCCGGAATGACTGGTAGCGGGCGAGGACATGGCGGAGGGCTTGGTATACGCTGGCCAAGGCACTGTCAACATGCCAGCGCGAATGCACATACAGGCACACGGCATCGCCGAGGACGGTCGTGGCGTCGCCCTCCACGAAGGCAGTGAAATCCGCGTCTTCGATCTTTTGCCCGGCGAAGAAGCCATCGTCGAAGTCGAGCACAGCAGTCGTAACTCTGGCATTGCCTGGGCACGCATCGTCGAGCGAATCGGCCCGCTCTCGCCATGGCGCACAGCACCCGCCTGCCCGGCCTACGGCCTGTGTGGCGGCTGCGCCTGGCAGCACATGCGCCCCGAGGAGCAGAGCCGGCTGAAGCGAGAGCGAGTGACGAAGGTCTTGCAAGCAAGTCTCGGCGAGGCCCCCGCGATCGAAGGCCCCGCCGTGCCCGCCAGGACGCTCGGCTATCGCAACAAGGGCAAGTACGTCTTTGGCTACGAGGAGGGCCGCGTGCTTTTGGGCGCCTATCGACCGCGCAGTCACACCATCGTCAGCACCCTGGGCTGTCAGGTCGTCGAAGCTGCTATCGATCGCGTCGCTCACCTCTTGCGCGACGCCGTGCAGGCCATGGCCTTGCCCGTGTACAGCGAGTCGGGAAGCCAAGAGGGCCTGCGCTATGCCGTGCTGCGGTCCAATGCTCGACAGCAAGTCTTCGTCGTCCTGGTGTGCACGAGCCAGAGCTCGGAGGACGCGCTGCAAGCTCTGGCCGACGAGCTTGACCAAGAGGATGCCGTGTGCGGTGTGCTTCGCTGCGACAACGATCTTAAGTCAGGCGCGATTCTGACAGCGCAACAGCGCTTACTCGTCGGGGGCGAGCTTCCAGAGCTCATCGCGGGTGTCGAGCTCGCCCTTGGTGGGTCGGCCTTCTTTCAGCTCAACCGCGAGCTTGCGGAAGGGGCCTATGGCGACCTGTGCGCGGCGCTTGGCCCCCCTGGCCAGGGCACCGTCATCGAGCTCTACTCCGGGGTCGGCGGCATCGCCTTCACGCTTGCGCGCGCGGGTCATCGCGTGCTCGGCATCGAGATCGATGAAGAAGCGGTGCGATGTGCACAAGGGGCGGCAAGAGCGGCCGGTCTCGACGCCCTGGTCTCCTTTCGGGTCGGCGACGCCACGAGCTTGCGCCGAGAGAGCTTGCCGGATGCGCACACCCTGGTCGTCGATCCGCCGCGCAAAGGGCTCGGCAAGAGCACCCTCGCGCTCATCACAGAGCTGCGCCCACAGCGAATCGCCTACCTCAGCTGCGGGCCGGAGAGCCTGGCGGCTGATTTGCTCGTGCTCTGCGCTGCGGGCTACCGCGTCGAGCTCACCAAGCTCTATGACTTCATGCCCGGCACCGCGCAAGTAGAGAGCCTGGTCGTGCTTACGCTGGCAGCAACGCCCTAGAGTGCGGGCTTGCCATCGGCGAGGTCCTCACTCGACCAAGTAGCGGTCGAGGTGCAAGCGAATCGTTCGGTCATTGTCCAGATCGACCTCGTGCGAGAAGTGGCGCACGCGCAGATTGCTGCGCAGCTCGCCTTCCACGCGATAGCTGCCACTGCTCACCGAGAGTGGCCAGCGCGCGGGCGGCCCCTGCTCCGCTGAGTAAAGCTTTCGAAAGCTACCCACTGGCTCGCCGCCCTCGGCATCGAATAGCTGCACCTCGAGCTCTTGCAGCTCTTCGCCAGCTTTCTGCTGGCTGGCTGGGCCCAAATCGAAGATGAGCTCGCAGTGGGTGGTCTCCACGGTGCACACCCGGCCGCCGAGGATCACAAGGCCCGCCAAAAAAGCGATCGAGAGCAGCTTTTTGAGGCCCGGAGGCAGGGAGTTGAGCAGTTTCATGACAGCCGGGAAGCAGTAGCTCGAAAGGAGTGTGGGGCAAGCGGGAATCGAACCCGCACATCCTTACGGATAGGAGATTTTAAGTCTCCCGCGTCTACCGTTCCGCCACTGCCCCGCAGCGCCTCCATAGCACATCCCGGGCGGCACCCGTCGAGGCTCTTGCCGGGGATAAGGGCCTGTCCAGTGGGAGGTGATCACGGCGCGATCAGCATGGCTTCCTTTCTGCAACGATATCGTCGCACTCGGATGTCTTTATTTGGTTACAGGCACTTGCCACGATTCCTGAGCCTCCTGGTGGCAGGCTCACTAGCCGCATGTGGTGTCATGAATGCCACCAATGGTGTGCAGGGTGGCAAGGCAGACGACCCAAGCGGCGTCGCCACCGACTGCCGCCCCTACGCACAGCCCATCGTGACCGGCCAGGTCCGCGACAGCGATGCCAGCGAGATTTCTGGACTGGTCATGAGCCGCAACAACCCCGGCCTGATGTGGGCGCACAACGACGGCGATGGCAACAAGCTCAAGCTCTACGCCATCGACCGCGAGGGCGAGGTTCGCCACGAGCTGAAGATTCGCGACATCGATCTCGTCGATCTGGAAGACATCGCCATGGGACCGGGTCCCGAC
>JAHEAK010000820.1 GCA_024642805.1 Kofleriaceae bacterium
GCTACGACCCCTTCATCACCCAGGAGGCGGCCGCAAAACTCGGCATCGAGCTTTTGGCCCTGGACGAACTCTTGCGCCGTTCGGACTTCATCACCATCCACACGCCCTTGACGGCCGATACCCGCGGGCTCATCGGAGCCGATGCCTTCGCCAAGATGAAGCCAGGAGCCTTCCTGGTCAACGCCGCGCGCGGTGGCATCGTCGACGAAGCCGCCTGCCTTGCCGCGCTGGAAGCTGGCACTCTGGCCGGTGCCGCGCTGGACGTCTACCTGGAAGAGCCCGCCTTGCCAGACGACAACTTAATCATGCATCCCAATGTGGTGTGCACTCCGCACCTGGGCGCGTCCACGGGCGAAGCGCAAGTCAAGGTCGCCATCGAAGTGGCCGAGCAGATGCGCGACTTCGCCGAGAAGGGCGTGGTTCGCAATGCTCTCAACGCGGCGCCCGTCACTGGCGAGATGCGCCAGAAGTTGTCGCCATGGATGGAGCTGAGCAACAAGCTCGGCTCGCTGCTTGGCCAACTCTTGACCGGCAGCGCCGAGTCGCTCAACGCCGTTGAGGTGGAAGTGGTCGGCGAGGCTGCCGATCAAGGTGTTGAAGCCTGCGCTGACCAGTCGCTGGTCGGCCTGCTCAGTTCTGCGGTGCCTGGCACGGTCAACGACATCAACTGTCGTCTGGTGGCCGAAGAGCTCGGCATCAAGATCTCTGAGACCAAGACGGCCAAGGGACGCGATCTCAACTCGGCGGTGCGTGTCACCGGGCGCTACGGGGAGGAGTCCGTCACCGTCATCGGTACCCTCTATCACGTCGCCGACCAGATCGAAGCTCGCGTGGTTCAGATCAACGAGTTCTTGGTCGAGCTTGCGCCCTCCGGCACCGTGCTGGTGGTACGCAACCAGGACCGTCCCGGTGTCATCGGATCGGTCGGCTCGCTGCTCGGCGAGCGCGGCATCAACGTCAACAGTCTGCACGTCGCCCACGATCGCAAAAAGGGCGTGGCCCTGGCGCTGTGGTCGGTGGATTCGGAGCTCGATGCGGAGTTCTTGGCGTCCATCTCAAAACTGCCGCTCATTGGCTCGGCCATGGTCGTGAGTCTGGGCTAGCGGGTGAGCAAGAGCCAGACTCGACTACCCACGGGAGTCCGCGACTTCATGCCGCGGGCGGCGCGCCGTCGTCGTGAGATTGCCGACCGACTGTTGCAGACCTTTGCTTCCTGGGGCTACCAGCGCATCATCACGCCGCTCTTCGAGTGTGCGGATGTGCTCGAGCGCGGCCTTGGCGACGACGCACGAAGTGCCGCGATTCGATTCATCGAACCGGTGTCGGGAGAAGTCGTGGCCCTGCGCCCCGACATCACGCCTCAGATCGCGCGCATTGCGGCCAGTCGACTCAAGGATGTCGGCGGTCCGATTCGCCTGTGCTACGAAGGCGCCGTCGCCCGCATTGGGACCGGAGCGCGAGGGCAGCGCGAGCTGATGCAAGCCGGCGTCGAACTCATCGACGCAAGCGGGCCACGCGCCGATGCCGAGTTGCTCGCGCTGGCAGCGGCGGCCGTGCACAACACCCAGGCCACGGAGAAGAGCCTGGACCTTGGCCATGTCGCGCTCGGCAAACACGCGCTTGCCAGTGTCGAAGACCTGGATCGCCGAGAGGAGCTGCGCAGCGCATTGGTGCGCAAGGATCGCCTTGGCGTCGCAGCGGCCGCCAAGGGGCTGCCCCTTGGCCAACGCGAGTTGCTCGAGGCCTTGCCCTCCCTGTTCGGGGATCCGCGCAAAACCCTGGCGAGAGCTCGCGCTCTCAAACTGCCGCGCGCAGCCCTGCGTTCTCTCGATGAACTCGAGCTGACCCTCGATATGGCTCGCGAACTCAATCGCGAGGACTCGCAGCTCCTGCGTGATCTCACCCTCGACCTCGGCGACCTTCGCGGTTTCGAGTACTACACGGGCATGCGCGTTAGCTGCTTTGTCAAAGGGGCAGGGGAAGCCGTTCTGCGCGGTGGTCGCTACAACAACCTCATCGAGCGCTACGGGCGACAGGCGGTTGCGACTGGCTTTGCCGTCGACGTCGAAGCGCTCGCGCAAGCCGAATCAGCGCTCGGCGACGAGGCCGGTACCTTGTCCACGGGGGTCCTCATCGAGTCGGAGCCCGACTACGCGCGCCTGGCGGCCGATCTGGCGCATAGCCTGCGCTCGCGCGGCTTGCGCGTCGCCGTCAACACCAGCAGCAAGGCCCTCGGCAAGTCCGCGCAGGTGCGGAGTTATGCCGCTCGCGTCGAGCTAGGACTGGTCGTGCGCCTTGGCAAGGGCGGCTTCGTGCTCTTGGCTGGCGACGCTGCACCCACGAAGCTTAGTGAATCGCTGATCAAGCGAGCTGTGCGCTCCAATC
>JAHEAK010000187.1 GCA_024642805.1 Kofleriaceae bacterium
CCGGCCGAGGGTTATCACGTGCGCGCCTGCCGTCACCGCACCCAGGTGACTAGCGGAACCCGAGGCGCCGCAGATGACGTAGAGGCGGGGGCTGACGCGCTGAAACTCCCAGTCGACCACGGAGTCCTTCTCGGCGAGGCCGGCTCGCCACAGACTCTTTGTCGAAGCGCGCACGCCGCCGAGGGCGCGCGCAAGCTCATCGACCAAGGGCAGAAGGGGCGCGGCGCCCATGCCGGCGCAGACGATGAGCTCCGCGCCTTGCAGGGCATCCAGGCCGTTACTGGTGTGCAGAAGTTCGGGAATCTCGGTGAGCGCTGGCGGCGACTTGAAGAAGATGACGTCGGCGTCGTCTTCGCCCTTTTGAGGCTCGACATTGGCGGTCGAGATCGTGGCCACCAAGGGATGAGCAAGCTCGCTCAGATTGAGACTGCGTCGCTGTCGTCGCCCACAGCTCCACTCCTCGACGTGCAGCTGCGAGTTTCGCTCCACGACAGTCGCGTCGGAGAGCATCAATCCCTTTATCTCTGATGCCAGGCGTGCGGCGAGCAGGCGAGCTCGCGCGCTCTCCGCCATCAAGATCAAGCGGGGATGCAAGGAGTGCACGACAGCCGAAAGGCCAGGGACCAGGCTCTCGGCGCGCACTTCGTCGGCGGCGAACTCGCCACTGAGAAGCACGACTTTGTCGGCGCCACCGATGCCGGTCTCGGAGATCCAGCGATCGTTGTCGCCGCTGGTTTCCGGGGCTAGCGCGTAGAGGGTGGCCCCGAGCTGACTGGCGATCTTGCGGCCCATGGCCAAGACGCGTCGCGATCGTTCAGAGAGATGTTCCCCCTGCCGATCCATGAGTACCAATACACTGGCCACGAAGCTCTCACGCTAGCCGACTCCATGCGGGGGATCAAGAATCCACAGGGCCGCTGCCCTCGGCGAGGCCTGCGCTGGCGACCTGGGTCGGAATGCACAGCCCGGAACGATGGCTGCATTGGCCCGTGCGAGCGTCAAATTCCCAGCCATGCCGGCCGCATACGAGGGTATCCCCCTCCATGAAGCCATCGGAGAGCAGGCCGCCGTCGTGGGGACATTGATCGGGGACCGTCACCGTCGAGCCATCGGCCAGAAAGCAGAGAGCGACCTCCTGGCCCTCCAAAAGGGCTGGCACCACACGGCTCGCCGAGCAGCGCGCGACAGCCTGCGCGACTGGCAAGCGGCGCGGAGCCGGGCGCATGGCTTGCTGCGTGCTCTCGCCGCTGGCGAGGACGTCCTCGCCACACAGGTCCGCTACCAGGGCACGTACGCTTGGATCCACCGCATGAGGCTAGCGCCTCCCTCTGACACGCCGGCTGACACGCCGAACGCCTCGCCGACCGCGCACGGCTCAGATCGACGCGACTTGCGCCCGATGCATGAGGAGGTGATCGGCGAGAACGAGTCGAAACATCGCTTCGACGATCGGAACGGCCCTTGGCAAGACACAGGGATCGTGGCGGCCGCGGCCCTTGATGGTCGTGGACTTGCCATCCTTGGTGACCGTCTCCTGTTCCTTCAAGATGGTCGCTGTCGGCTTGAATGCGACCCGCAGAGTGATGAGCTCACCGTTGGAGATCCCACCCTGAATGCCGCCCGAGTGATTGCTGCGCGTGCGAATGCGGCCGCTGGCATCGGCGTAGAAGGCATCGTTGTGTTCAGAACCGAGCATAGTGGTGCCGGCGAATCCAGAGCCCACTTCGAAGCCCTTGCTAGCCGGGATGCTCAGCATGGCTTTGGCCAGGTCGGCTTCGAGCTTGTCAAAGACGGGGGCGCCCAGGTGCGGGGGAACGCCACGAGCAATGGCCCTAAGAACACCACCTACCGAGTCGCCGTCTTTGCGAACGGCATCGATGCGCTCGAACATGCGCTCTGCCATTGCCGCGTCTGGGCAGCGCACATCGTTGGCTTCGATGTCTTCGGCAGTGACAGTCTCGTCGTTGACCTCTGCGCGCAGGTCCTGCACGCTCTCGACCCAGGCGAGCACTTCGATGCCGGCGTTCCTCAGGATTTGATCGGCGACGGCGCCAGCGGCGACGCGAGCGGCTGTCTCGCGCGCACTGGCTCTGCCACCACCCTCTACGCTGCGAATGCCGTATTTGGCCTGGTACGAGTAATCTGCATGCGAGGGTCGATATTTGTCCCGCATCTCGCTGTAGTCTTTGCTGCGCGCGTCGGCGTTGCGAATCATCATCGCCAACGAGGTGCCAGTGCTCAGGCCCTGGTCGACGCCAGACAGAATTTCGACTTGATCGCTCTCCTGTCGCTGCGTGGTGAGGCGACTCTGGCCTGGTTTTCGTCGATCCAACTGTGTCTGAATCTCCGCAAGCACAATGGGCAGGCGGGGAGGGCAGCCGTCAATGACGACTCCCACGGCTGGTCCATGGGATTCGCCAAAGGTCGTCACGCGGAAGACTTGGCCAAAAGTGTTGCCCATGCCCAAAGCCTAACAGGAATGAGCGCGAGGGTGCCCGACGCGGCCTGGAAGCGAGTACTATGTCTGCCACCATGCACAGCTCTTGGAGATATAGGCTGCCCGCTGCTGTTCTGTGCACGCTACTAGCGGCAGCGTGCCCGGCCAGTCGACCGATGTCGCTTCCGCCCGGTGAGCCCGCGGTTCTGGCTAGCAGCAGGCCCGGTGATTCGCCTGAGCCGGTCGAAGAAGAAGTTCATGGTGGACTGCGTGCCGATGGCGCTGCTTGCTTCGACAGTGAGCATTGTGCCAGCAATATCTGCGAAGGGGCCAGCTGCGATGCCAGCCGGCCGGGAACTTGCGTGCCCAAAGACAGGCCCTGCACGGCGGATCTGAGTCCCTTTTGCGGGTGCGATGGCCTAACCTTCCTGGCTTCCTCTTCGTGCCCTGGCGAGGCCTTTGAGCATGTGGGCGAGTGCCCGGCCAACGCGCCGGATCCATCCCTGCGACTGGGCGAGGACCAGGACGAGGAGCCCGCTGATGAGGAGCTCGAGGACGAAGAGTAGGGGCCGCGCGCGGGTTAGAGACGAACTTTTTCAGGGCGCCACGCGAACATGAATCCGCCTGTGTAGAAGACGGCTCCGCCCTGCAGGCGAGGGCTGTCGAAGGCGACGAGATTGGCGAAGGGGCCCAACTCGAAGTTGCCAAGGGCAATGGCCAGGGTCGCGCTGAGCGTGGCGCTGCGCGCGTCGTAGTGGGTCGGCGTCTCGTTGGCGCGATCTAGGTACACCCGCGCAGGCGCCAAGGTGAGAGCTATGCCAGGGCGGACAACGCCGTGCGGATTGTAGCGGGCTACGCCGGTCAGCTTGCCATACACCCCGTCAAACTCTTCGCGGACCTCGGAGTTGGAACTATTCTCAGTGAGCTGGACATAGCCCACGCGGGCGTTGATGGCTACCGCAAGCTCGGGCATGTCGACGACTTGCTGACGCAGGCCCAGGGAGGCGCCGAGGGGCACAGGAACGACGAAGTAGAGAACGCCGTCGAGGCCGAGCTCCAAATCAAGGTTGTCGGTGAGGCCAAAGGCGGCCTCCACACTCATCGTCGGCAGAGGCGAGTAGTCGTAGTCGCCGGTGTAGGGATCCTCGCTGCTGGCCTGGAGATCCACTGTAGGGGCTTCAGCATAGGCAGTAAGGCCGACCTCACCTTTGCCAACCGTAGTCGCGCTCTGCGGTGCGCCTGTGCTCATTGGGAGAAAACACGCAGAGGCGCACACACACAGCGCTGCGCAAATAATGCTCATGAACACACATGAGCGCACCTGTGGCCAAGCTTGTGGAATGCGAGAAAACATAGCCCCCAGAACTAGGTTTCTCTGCAACATGTCGGGATAATAACTCATCCGATGATGGAGTGCATCGTCCAGGCCCACTGATCGAGGGCGTCAATTCATACTATGTCACGCAATCAAATTCCGACTGTCGCTGAGCTGCAGCAGCTAACCGATGCATTCCGGCGCGACCCCGCGTCGTCCTTTGTGCGCCTGGGTGATGCCCTGTTGCGCCTCGGTCGCCCACAAGAGGCGATCGACACCGCCATTGGCGGGTTGCGCGTCAACCCCAATGATCTGCAAGGTCGCTTGCTGCTCGGAACCGCCCTCAGCCAGATCCACCGTTGGAAAGAAGCACAGGCTGAGCTCCTCAAAGTGGTCAAGGCCGACCGCAACAACGGTCCCGGATTTCGCCTTCTAGGTGAAGTTCTTATGCGCCGCAACGACTACGAGCGCGCCCTGCCAGTGCTTCAGCACGCGCAGAACCTCAACCCCGGGGATTCGCAGCTCCTGGCGCTGGTGCGTCGCGCTCGCGACGGCCATCCGCTCGATCCCCCCGCGGCGATTCCCGTCCCCATCCAGCCGATTCAAGACAGCCGGGCTGGCTCCCTGGACGACGAAGCCGCCACTTTCGTCGCCGGCGAGCGGGGCGGCCTGGGCATGGGGATGCCTTCGCCCGCGCTAGGACGCGTTGAGCTGCAGCAGCGCGAGGTCCGCACCTCGAATGCGCCAGCTGCGCCCACGCATCGGGTGGCGCCACGGGTCGGCAACGACAGTCGCAGCAGCGACCAGATGGCCTTCGGCGCGGTCGAGCATCACGCAGCGCCGCCGCCAGAAGATCCACTGGCACCGATCGGCTCGCGCAGCAATCGCCCCTCGGCACCTCCGCGTCCACCGCCTGGTGGCGCGCACGCGCAGGGAGCTCCAGCGGCTGCACACATGCCGGGTGGTCCACCCGTTCGTCCTCGCGTCATTCCCGCAGAGAAGCCCAAAGACGCTGCGCAGGCTGGCTTGCGAACCTCGGCGGCGGCTGGCGAGCAATACCTCAATCAGCTGCTCATGGGCGGCTTGCTCGATGTCCCCAACGTTCGCGTCTCCGAGGCGCAATACGATGTGGCGGCAGGCAAGCGCTGGGGGCGGTCCAGCCTGCGGATGTTCATCTACCTCTTCGTCGTGCTCATTGCGGCAGGTGCTGGCAGTGGCGTCTGGTACTGGTACTCCGAGAAGCAAATGTCGGCCGACGTCGCGCGCTACCTCGACAGCGCCAGGCAGCTGGTCGAGAGCGGCGATCGTGACGATCTAGCCAAGGCCACCGAAGAAGCCAAGCGCGCTCTCGAGCGCGACCGATCCGACGTCTACAGCATGGCGGTACTGACCGAGACCACCAGCCTCGCCACCTTGCTCTACGGCGATTACACGCCGGGCGAAGTGCAGCGCGGAGTCGATTCGGTTGCTCGCGAGGTGAAAGATCCTTCTGCCAAGGGCTATCGCGAGCTCATCATTTCTCAGTCCGCGATTGGCCTCTCGCAGCTCGCAGAGCTGGCATCGGCCGATGCTGACCCCGATGGCAAGCTCGCCAAGATTCGCAGCGACCTGAAAGACTGGCTCGAGCGCTCTCCCGAAGACAATCTCGCTCAGTGGTTGCTCGGTCGTGCACACCTGGCCGCAGGCGATCGCAAGGCCGCACTGGCCTCGTTTACCAAGGCAGACGCCAACGGCGAGGGACCGGCCATCGCTACCGTCGACCTGGCCAACTTCCACATCGACGAAGGCGAGTACGAACCCGCCATGGCTCTCTACGACGCGGCCCTGGCCAGGTCTCCCAACCACAAGCTGGCTTTCGTGGGCCGCTCGCTGGCGCGCTCCGAGCGACGCATCGAGCCACAAGAAGCGATGGCCGACATCAGCATCGGCCTGGCCCAGGCCGAAGGGCCCAAGCTCTTGGCGTGGAAAGAACTGGCGATCGCAAGCGCGCAGGCTGCCCTCGAAGACTACGAAGCCTCCAATGCGGCCCTGGAGAAGGCCACGGGGCCGGAAGAACCGCGCTTCCTCGCGCGCGTCGGCCTTGCCCACATCGCCGAAGGTCGCATCGTCGACGCGGCCAAGGTGCGAGGTGAGATTCGCTGGTACGCGGCCGATCCGCAGCCCTTCCCACTGGTGATGGCACTGGATGCAGAACTTCTCTTAGCTCGAGGTTTGCCTAGTGAGGCTCTCGAAGCTGTCGGCGATCTCAGCGGCGTGCGCGCCACTGCGATTCGCGGTCGAGCTCTCTTCGATCTCGGTCGCTCGGAGGAGGCGCTGGCTGCCTTCGAGAAGGCGCTTGAAGAGGCCCCCGAGAATCTCGAGCTTAAAGTGTGGGCTGAGGGGGCGCGCATGATCGCCACCACGGGTGACAGCCGACGCGTCGCCGACGAGATGATCGACAGCTTGGGTCGCAAGGCGACGACCAAGACCGCGCGTTTCGTACACGGCGCAGCACTGGCCGCGGTCGGGAACACCAGCCTGGCCAAGGACAAGCTCGAGCAGAGCGTGACCGACGTGAGCGCGGCCTTTCCAAATCCGCTCGCGTACCGCTCCTACCTGCTCTTGGCGCGACTTTCCTTCGCGGCTGGAAACGCTGGCGACGCCCTCAAGCAACTCGACAAAGCCACCGAGATCAACCCCGGCTATTTGCCGACCCTCGACCTGCAAGGACAAGTGCTCGTGGATACGGATGCCCAGAAGGCGCTTGGGCCGCTGCAAGATGTCATCAATGCCGGCGTGGCGACTGTGGGCGGCGAGCTTGCCTTCGCTCGAGCGCTTGGCAAGACCGGCGGTGACAAGGATCGCGCAAGAGACGGCATCCGCAGGGCCAAGGAGCGCGGGGCGGATGTGGCCTCCTTGCAGAAGGCGATTGCCGACGTGGATCCGGAGCTGTACACCGAGCTAGGCGTCCCACCGGCGCCGGCTCCCTGAGCCAAGCGCGCCCTTTGCGCCCCTCGCCTAGCTGCGGCGATTGAGGAGAATTTGCTCGAAGGCCTCGGCGGCGGCCTGGCTCAAGACCGCCACGTGCTCCTCGAAGATCTTGCCATGGCTGCCCATGCCGAAGAGGACGCCAACGACTCGCTCGCGCACGCTCAGCGGTAGCACCAAGAGATCGAGGGCGTCTGGGATATCGAGATCGCGAGCAAGCTTTTTGGTGGCATCGTCCTCGATGGGGCCGTTGTAAGGCAGGCGCATGCGCACCGCCGAGCGGAAGGTCGAGGGCTGGTCCAGAGCAATGCTCACGCCGGCGTCGACGTCATCGGCACAGCCGTGCACCATCCAGGCGACCAGGTCGTCCTGGCGGAGCGCCAGGAAGCCTGTGCGCTCGAAGGCGCTGTCGAGGAAATCGAGCAGGGCATTGACCACGGCTTTCTTGCTCTCCGCATGGTCGATGGCCCGCAAGGCCATCAGTAAGCGCGCAGATGCTTCGGCCATGCGGCTGTGGCGCACCATGGGAGGCGCCTCGGTGCGATTGGTCTCGTCAGCCTCTGGTGCCACGGCCGTCGGAGCGCCGTTGTTGACCGTGATCTCGGAGGTCACATCCTCGTCGACGGCGACCGGAATGGCGTCGGCCAAGCCCTCGTAGGAGGAGCTTGGTGCGCCGAGAAAGCTCGGGGGAATCGTGGTGCCAGGCTCGCCCCATTCGGCGTCCCCAACCATGTCATGGCTGCGAGGTGTTGTCGCCACGGCTCTCGCCCCGGCAGTCGACTTGGGCCATGCCCGAGTTTCGATCGTGTCCTTACTGTCGGTGTCCTCGGCTCGTCGCTCAGCGAGGCCGGCATCCGCGCGCTGGGCCTTCATCTCGCCGATGCCGATCTTGGTGCGTCGAGTGGTTCGACGCTTTCGGCGACTCTGATCGAGGATGATGGGACCGCTCTGCTCATCGTCGATCACCGACTGGGCGGCTGCCTGCAGGTTGGCGGCTGCTTGTTCGCGCGCTTCTTGCTCGGCTAGGCGCTGCTTGACCTCGCTTAACAAGATGGGGGCGGTGTCTGTGCCGCGCTGATAGTCGAGCACGACGGCGCTCTCCTCAGGATCCAGGCTGACGACCACGGCAGGGCTCTCGTCCAGATCTCGGTCTGGTTTGGCGACGCTGTGAATCTCACCGGCGCGTGCGAAGAGTTCTGGTGGCGAGGGCTGTTGATTCGCTGGCCGCTTGCGGGCGGTCTTCAGAGGGCCGGTCTCGGCCTCGAGATTGATCTCGACGCCATCTTCCTGCTTGCGGCCTTCTTTGCTGGTCTGCTGCCGGCCCTTCTTGCGCTTCTTGGTCTTCTTCCGAATCGGCCCGGTATCGGGATAGGTGGACAGGGGCGCGGTGTCCTTCTCGCTTGGGTCGTCGTAGGCAGGTGTCGGCTCGGCGGGGCGCTCGGCGACGGTGCTCTCGGGCCATTGACCATCGGCTACCAAGTCGAGGTACAGGCCGGTCTTCTGTTTGTAGTAGTGGGCCAGGCACCAGGCGATTTGCGACTGCGTGGCGATCGCGCGCATCACGTAGCTGCCAGTGAAGAAGGAAATCTCATCGACGGCCTTGGTGTCGCTGGGATCCGACATGACCAAGGTCAGGTTTCCGTCGGCGTCCATCGCGATCGGAATCGATCGAAACTCGCTCGCCATGTCGGCTGGCAGACGGCCGAGCAGGGCGTTGCTCAGCTTAGCCAGCTCAGATGGATTGACTCGTGGAATCAGGAGCCGGCTGCGGTAAAAGGCGGTGAGCTCCTCGTCGTCGACGAAGCCACAGCGGACCAGCGCCTCGGGTACGGTTCCACCACTGGCCTTGGCGGCCTCACGCGCGGCCTCTAGCTGCTCAGCGGCAACATACCCAGCTCGGAGAAGCAGCGAACCAACGTCATCGGCCATTAGAAACTTGTCAAGCCTTCCCAGCCCACCAG
>JAHEAK010000188.1:0-603 GCA_024642805.1 Kofleriaceae bacterium
CACGACGCGCGGTCGTTGCATCGTCGCGAATGGCCAACGAGCGATCGAAAGCGCTCATGGCTGCGGCCGGATCGCCCTGCACGAGCTTGGCCTGGCCCAGACGAGCCAAAGCATCGGCATCACGTGGGCGCAGCAGCAGCGCTTCGTCGGCACTTGCCTGGGCGAGAACACCATCGCCCAGCTGAAGATGAGCGTCGGCACTGCCGAGCAGCGCCTGCATGCGCAAGGTGGCGTCCTCCTCGCGTTCGCGCACTCGCTGAAAGTACAGGATCGCCTTCTGAGAATTCTTATCATCGAGGGCGATGCGCCCGAGAGCCAGCCAGGCAACGCTTGGGCACGAGTCGCGGTCGGCAAGTCGCTCGAGGTAGCGGCGAGCCTGATCGTTGGAGCGTCGAGAGTCCGCGCTCAGTGCATCGCCAAGCGCGGCGATGGCGAGGGCATCTTCGGGCGCCTCGGCCACCGCTTTGCGCAGCTCGCGAATGGCTTTGTCGAGATCGCCAGAGCGGCGATAGGCGATGCCCAGGCCGCGATAGGCCTCGGCCAAGAGTTCACGCTCGCCGCCAGCCGCCTCGATGGCAGCGCGAAAGTAGGGCGCAGCCTCGA
>JAHEAK010000188.1:613-8677 GCA_024642805.1 Kofleriaceae bacterium
CTGCAGAGCAAGCGCTGCCTCGCCACGGCCGACGAGTGCCTCGGCGATGTCGTCGTCCTCGCGCAAGGCGCTGTCGAAGGCCTCGCGCGCTAGTTCGGCGTGGCCCAAGCGCAGATGGGTCATTCCCAAAAGCACCTGGGTACCTGTGTGTTCGGGCCGCTCCTCGGCCAGATCCATGAGCAGACTCTGCGCCGCTTGCAGCTGGCCTTGCTCAAGCTCCTGCTTGGCGCGCGCCAATCGCTCGCGAAAGGCATCGGGAAGGAGCTCGCCAGCGAACTCCTCGATGCGCCTCTCCATGCGCGACCAAAAGGACATCAGTTCAGATCTTTGCGGGTCTCGTTTCCATGAGGCTTGTCGTCCTCGTCCTCGTCGTCATCGTCATCGTCCTCGTATTCATCGATGTCGTCCTCGTCGATCTCCTCCTCCTCGTCGTCGACGATCTCCGCGGCCCCGATGCCGGAGCTCGAGTGCGGAAGGGGCGGAGGTCCGCTGCTGACCACCGTCTCGGGCTCGATGGGCAGAGCGTGACCCGCCGTGACGCGACTCTGGCCGGCCCAAATTTCCTCACGAGCCTTGCGCAGATCCATCTGCATCTTGGCAACTTCCATGCTGTGCTCGCGGACCTCTTGCACCAGGGGCGCAATGCTGCCGCTGCCGGCGCGCCGCTCCTGCACGGTGCGCTCGAGTACTTCGGTGATGCCGCGATACAGATTGACACCGGCGCTGGTCACGAAGGCGCGAAGGCGCACGCCGAAGTCCTCGATGCACTCGTCGAAGTAGGGTCCCATGGCGTCGCCGGCTTGCAGAATGACGCCAGGAGCGCGTTCCTTGGCCTGCTCCTTGATGTCTCCTGCGACCTTGGACTTGAGTACCACGGCGAGAACCGGTGCTGCCAAGGTGAGCAGACCGCCAGCGAGGGTATTGACGAACAGAAAGACCGTGGTGCCGAGCGCGCCGACCGCGTAGACGCCCAGATCGTAGAGGAAGCTGTCGGTATCGATCTCGACGGCCGTCTGCGAGGGGCCCAGGCGGCTAGACAGCGTTCGAAAGGCCTCCGCCACATTCTCGTTGGTGATGGTGATGATTTCCTCGGCCAGGGTTTCCAGTGAGCGCGAGACCACCAGACCCTGCATCTCGGTCCACTCCTTGAACTTGTCCTGCACGAAGGGACCCAGGTACTGCTTGACGTCATCGGCATCGACGCGATCGATCTCGTAGGGGACGGCCTTGGCAAAGCTGCGCGTGAAGTCCTGCAGAGCGAGGCGTGCGTGCGACTTGATGGCCGAGACATCGGCTTTGATCTTCAGGTGGAGCTCGTCGATCTTGCGCTTGGACGAATCCAGCTGCTTGCGAACATCCGCCACGCGCTTTTCGAGATCGCTGATGTCCAGGCCGAGCGCGTGCAGCTTGATGCCTAGGTTTTGTTGAATCAAGGCGGCGGTGCGCTCGGCATCGACGGCGGCGTTGTCGAGAACGATCTGCGAGCGATCGGTGTCGAGGAAGTGCTCGAGGTAGTCGAGAAGCTCGGGAAAGCCGCTGTCGGGATCGCGGGTGTCGAGCCAGGCCTTGGCAGACACCGGAAAGATGACCGGATCGTCGACGAACTTGCGTAGACCCTTGCTCACATACTCGGTGACCGCGCTCTGCTCGGCCTCGCTGAGTAAGTCGATTTTGCCCAGGATGAAGACCAGGCGATCCTTGCTGCCCTCGAGCACGTGGCTGGATAAGAACTCACGCTCGGAGTCCTTGAGCGCCTGCGAGGCATCGAGGAGAAAGATGACCGCATCGGCGCGCGGCACGTAGCCGTAGGTGATATCGGCGCGCTGCTCGTTGAGGTCGTTGACGCCGGGGGTGTCGACGAGAACGACGTTGCCCTTGAGTACATCGGATGGAAAACCAATCTCGACGCGCTGGACGTTTTCGTGATGCTCACCGGAGACGGTGACCCACTGACTTATCTCCGAGGGCGAGAGCGCGGTCTGGTTGCCGTCGCGCGTGATGACCTTGGCGCGTGGGCTGTCGGCGTAGATGACATGATTGATGGCTGCCGTGGTAGGCGTGATGCCGGTTGGCAAGAGCTCGGCACCGAGCAGCGCATTGACGAACGTCGATTTGCCGTGGTTGAACTCACCGAGCACGACGAGATGAAAGCGCTCTTGCTCGAGCTTGATCAGCCGCTCGTGTCGGATGTCCTTGGCCAGGTGCTCCATGCCACTGGCGCTGGCGATTTCGGCCATGCGCTCGAGCTTCTCGAGAATGATGGCTTTGCTGTGCTGATGTTTGTCTAGAAGCAAGGGAGACCTCAGTGTTCGAGAATTTCAGCGACGAGTTCATCGGCCTTGTCGGTGGCCATGCCCTCGGGTCGATCGCTGCCAATGAGCTGGTGGTACAGATGCGTCTTGGAGAAGACGTGCAGGGCCTCGACGCGGTGGCGCAGGTGCTTTTGATCGTGCAGGAGATTGGCGATTGGGCCAGCGTGCGGGACATCGTTGCGCGCCAGTCCCTCGTAGTCGATGGGCCCGGTGAAGCTGCCAGAGCTGCGCAAGACCGAGGCAATGGCGATGCCGGGATCGCGCACGCATACCAATCCCGCGCGATCGCAGGTGATGTCGGCGCGCTTTGCCCAGCCGCGCAGGGCAAGAATCGCGGGTGTGACGATCCAGCGCACGAAGAAGAAGGCGTCGTGCTCGAGATAGAAGAGCGCGGTGGTGTAAGGCACCAGGTTGTTCTGCACGTAGGCCAGGGTGCGGCCGATGACGGCCAAGAGTTCGGAGTCGGAGAGGGCATCGAGCCAAACCGGATGAATGACGACGAGCGCGTCGTCCTCGGTGCCAAGCGCCCAGGCACCCACGGGCGCGCTGGCCTCGCTCACGTAGACGGGCGGGCAGTATTCCAGGGCGAGTAAACGCGTGGCTTCCAGAGCGATGTCGAAGACGCGCTTGTGATCCTGACTCGATGCCCGCGTGCTCTTGTCGATGAGCTCGCGTTTGGCGCTGCCCTTCCACTGTCGAGAGGTAGCGTCGATGGCAAAGGCCACGGGACGAAGGGCAATGAGGTTGCGACGATGTCGAATCTCGCGTGAAAAACCGTAGGCTGCTCCATCGCGCGCGCGTTGCAGAACTCTGCCTTTGCGGTGAGCGATATAGCGGGCCAGGTCGAAGTCGATCTGCGCCATTGCTTGAGTATATGCGTGAAAGAGCAGGGCGGCACCGATTCGGGGCTCGCTAGCAGCGATCAAGAATTATCTTCAGCATCTCCATCGCTCTCGGCGCCTCGCTTGGGCGCACTCGCCATCGCCAGCGCGCGACTGGCCTGTGCCGACGATCGCCGCAAGCTGCTCATCGCGATGATGCCAATGAACACCGCGAACCAGAGCGTGGCCAGACGGGTGAGAAAGATGGCGGCCACCGCTGTCGACTCGTGGATGCCGCTCGCCGACTCGACCAGGAGCAAGACCATGGTGGTCTCGGTGACCAGCAGACCGCCTGGCAAAAAGGACAAGGCGCCGGCAATGGTCGTGACCGCGTAGATCAGCACGGCCAGCCCGAGGGATATCTCCGCGCCGGGAAAGGCGTTGACGATCAGCGCAAAGCCAACGCACTCGGCCAGCCAGGCCAGCATGGCGATGGCGGTGGCCCAGGCAAGCGGCCATGGGCGCACCAACTGGGCCAGGCCGGCGTAAAAGACCAGGAGCGGTTCGCGAAATCGCCGCAGAAAGACCGGGCCGGTGACGGTGCGGATCAAGAGCTCCGCCAGGCTTGGCCACACCAGCACGATAAGCCCCAAGGTCATCAGCGCCGAGCCGACCAACACCATGGTTCGCGCCTGCCCGTAGGCCGCCACACCCGCCATGCCAAGCAGCAAGAGGGCAAGCAAATCGGTGAGTCGCTCACCGACCACCAGGGGGGCGGAGCGAGCGATAGGCACTTGCTTGTATTCACGAATTAGGTAGCACTTGAAGAGCTCGCCGAGCTTGCCAGGGGTGATCGAGAGGGCGAATCCGGAAAGGAAGACCAGCGCGCTGCGGCCGTAGCTCAGGTCGATTTGGGCCGAGCGCAAGTAGGCGCTCCAACGAACGAAACGCAGTGCGTAATTGAGGGTGGCCAGCGCCAAGGCGGCACCGAAAGCCCACCAGCGGAAGCGCCCGAGCTCGGCGCCAACCTTGCCAAGGTCGGTGTAGATGGAGACGCCGGCGAAGAAGGCCACGCCGAGGGCAATCAAGATGATCAGTCCTCGCGAGCGTCGGGTCACAGGCGGTGTAGTACCACGCTTGACCCGCCAGAGTGCCAACCGTATCGTGGCACAATGCCCTCTGGCGCCAAGACTCGCATTCTCATCGCGGATGATGAAGCGACCTTGCGGGATGTGCTGCGCCTGCACTTGCAGGGCTTGGGCTTCGAGGTTGCCGAGGCGGAGGATGGCCAACAGGCTCTCGAGATGGCCAGCGTCTTCAAGCCCGCGATGGTGGTTCTCGACATCACCATGCCGCGCATGAACGGCTGGGATGTCGCTCGCCGATTGCGCGCCTCTCCCGAGACCGAGCACATCAAGATTCTCATGCTCAGCGGCATTGGCGGCGAGGTCTTGGGCTCGACGGTGCCTGCCTTGGGAGGCGACCTGGCTCTCGACAAGCCCTTTGAGCTAGAAGAGCTGGAAGCAGCCCTGGAGAGCTTGCTGGGCGCCCCGCACTGAGCGCGCCGCGCGTTGCGCTAGAAGTTCTTGAGCTCTTTGCGCGATGCTCGAAGGCTTCGATGTCGTTGGGGGCGATCTTTGTCGCGTCGCGCTAGAACTTCTTGAGCTCTTTGCGCGATAGCTCGAAGGCTTCGGTGTCCTTGGGGGCGATCTTCGTCGCGTCGCGCAAGAGGTCCTTTGCCTTCTCGGTGTCGCCCTTCTTCTTGGCGTCGAGTGCCTTGCGAATCAGGCTGTCTGCTTTGCGCTCGAGAGAGTCGTAGACGGCTTTGACGGCGGCGCCTTCTTCGTAGCGAGCGGCATCGTCTGCGGCTTTCTTAGCGTCAGCGAGGCGACCTTTTGCCATGTAGGATTTGGCGGCCTTTGGCGCGACCTGACCGATGCGCAGACGGATGAGCTTGGTGAGGGCAGAACCACCGACGCGCTTGTCCTTGAGCAGGGCTTGCTTGTAGGCGTCGAGGGCGGCCCCTGGATCGGAGTTTTGCGACTTCTCTGCGGTGCTCAAGAGCTGGCCGACCTGTTTGAAGCTGGTGGCCATGTCGAGCAGCTCTTCGGCCTGCTTGTCATCGAGTTTTTCGGCGGCGCGATCGAGAAGATCGGCTGCCTCTTGGAACTTGCTGCGCTTGTACAAATCGCGCGCATCGGACTTGGCGGCCTCGGCGTTCTTGGCGAGCGCGCCACTACCCTTGCGAGTGCTGCCGCTATCATCATCATCGTCGTCATCGTCACCGCTGAGATCATCATCGTCGTCGTCATCGTCGCCGCTGAGATCGTCGTCGTCATCGTCGTTGCTCTTGCCACGGTTGTTGCGCGTGGTGTTCGGCTTGCGAGTCGACGCGTTGTCCTTGGGGCGCTTGCCCTCGGTCTTGCCGACATTGCCTTTGCCGTTGTCAGTTTTGGCCCCGTCGGGCTTGCTGATTTCCGGCACCGGAAGCTCTTGCACCACTTCTGGCACAAGATCCTTAGGGACCACGTCAGGCAGGTCGGCCAAGAAGCTCTCATCGGTGCCCCAGGTGGATGCCGGCAAGCCACTGTTGCCCGTGCTCAGGCTGGCCAGGAGGATCGGTCCGCGGGCTGTATCCGGGGCTGTGCCAGCGTCGCTCGATTGCGCAGCTGGCTCAGCACTGACCAGCTTGGTCGCACCGGCATCGGAAGCATTGCCGGCGAGTGCTTCGCTGGCCGCGTCGTCAAGCGCTGGATCCGTTGCCGGCGCTGGATCCGTTGCCTGTCCTGGATCCGTTGCCCGCGCCGGATCGCTTTGCTGTCCCGGCTCCACGATAGCTTCGCTCGCGGCCGACTTGCTGCCATCCTCTTTCTGGCCCATCACAGCGGCGACGATGCCGACCGCGACCAAGACCAGCGCGACGCTGATGATGCCGATGAGCAAACGGCCTCTCTCGGCCTGTTGATAGCGCCCCGATTCGAAACCGTAGCCACGCATGTCGCCCGACTGCGAGGGCAGGCCCATCATCGGCTGCGAGTGCTGTGAGATCGGTCCCGAACCTGGATAGCCCATGGGCCCCGGTCCCATGCCCGGCATCATCAGCGGTCCCGACCCTTGGGTCATGGGTAAGCCGCCCTGTGGGTGGCCTTGCATGGGTGCGCCACGCATCGGAGCGGGCAGGTTCATCGGCATCATGGCCGGCGCGCGCGCACCTGGTTGCGCGCCACCTGGCATGGCGCCCATGGTCGCGATCGGCTGTTGCGGCATGGGAGCGCGTCCTGCCGGCGGGCGTGGCCCAGGCATGCCCTGTGCCGTCATGCGCGGCTTGGCTGCCGGCGGATTGATCGGATAAGGAATGGCCGGGCTCGGCGTCGGCGGAATGCTCATGTTGGGCAAATCGCCGGTTTCGAGCACGTAGACGGCGCTTTCCGCGGGAGGCGCAGGCGTGGCGATGATCGAATCGACGGCAGCAACCGCTGCGTCCTCCACGCTGGCTAGCGAAGCCGGTAGGGGTGGCGGCTTGGTGGGCGGCCGGGGCGCCCGCGCAACTTGCTCACGCGGCTGCTCACGTGCTTGCTCACGCGGCTGCTCACGTGCTTGCTCACGCGGCTGCTCACGTGCTTGCTTACGCGGCTGCGGTTCGCGAATGTCGGATGCCACTTCGACGCTCGGCGCGATGTACGTGGGCGCTTGGGTCAGTGGGTCGGCTGCTTCGGCTTCGCGCTGGCGAAAGATGCCTTTGCCGGCGACCGTGCTCTCTTCTTCGACGGAGAGCTGTCTGGCTTTGGCCTTGCCTCGGCCCACTTGCTCTGGCCGCCAATTGGTCGTCGAGCCCGCTTCGCTTTGCTGCGCTTCGGGACCGGCGAAAGCAACGATCGTGTTGCCGATACGGAAGCTATCGCCGTTGACGATCAAGACCTCGCCACTGCGCTCCTTGTCGTTGATTTGCAGGCCATTGCCCGAGCTTAGGTCGCAGACGAAGTACACGTTATCGCGTCGCTCGATGTACATGTGCCGTCGTGAGACCGCGATGTCGGTGAGCACGATGTCATTGTCGAGGCCGCGCCCGATGGTGGTGCGCCCCTCGAGCAGGGGCACGCGCCGACCCAGATCGTTGCCTCTGGTGACGACCAGGTAGCCCTGGCCCTTGTCGCTATGCGGAGCCGCTGCTGGCGCACCCGATTCCGCGATGGCGAGCAAGGCTCGAGGTGGCAGTGGCCGACCCTCCTCGACGGTGTACTCGTCGCCATCGTTGGTCTGTAGGGCGTTGAAGCCGTTGGAACCCGCCGCCTGCGAGTGGCCCCCCTTGCCCATGGGCAGGGTGATCTGCGGAGGTGTGAGCAAGACTGCGGAATCTTCTGAGGCCGGCGCTGCACTCTTTCGAGAGATGACGTGGGCGCTGCCGCGCCGCTGGGCCGGTTCGTTGCTTGCGTTGGGCGCCGCGGTCGAAGGCACCTTGGCGCGGCGCACCACATTGGCAAAGCTGCGCTTTACCTTTGCGGGTTTGTTGCGTTTGCCTTGCACGATCGTTTCTGTTCAGCGCGGTGGTCGGAGTCAGTCGAGGATCAAAGCGAAGCGCTGGTCTGCGACGCCGGCGCGCACCCAAGCCTCGAAAAGCACAACGCATAAGGCAGTGGAAGGAGCTGTGGAGAGGCGCAAACTTTGATGCTCCTTGCAATTGTAGCGTCCTACCTCCGGGGGGTGCAACCAATCGATTTGCAAGCGCAAAGCCGCGTGCACTGGCCCACCCTTCGGCAGATCGGGTCCACTCTGGGCGCTATCACACCTTGCATGACATGGAGGCCGTGGCTGCTCGTGGTACATCGCGGGCATGAAGATTCGATGTGAGACCAAGGCCGGCGTCGCTGCCCCCGGTGAGCTGGAGCTTCTGCCGACCAAAGCTATCTGTGTGGGTCGCAATTACAAGGCGC
>JAHEAK010000821.1 GCA_024642805.1 Kofleriaceae bacterium
CACAGGGCACGGCGGCAAGATGGGTGGCAGCCAGGCGCACGCCGAGCTGGTGCGGCGCGCGCTGAGCGTATTTGCCAAGGCCAAGGTGCCCGTGCAAACCGGTGAGCTCGGCAAGGTCGACGAGGGTGGTGGTGGCACCATCGCCAAGTATATGGAGGCGCGCGGTATGGACATGGTCGACATCGGCGTGTGCGTCATTGGAATGCACTCGCCCTTCGAGATTAGTTCCGTGCAGGATCTGTGGTGGGGCATGCGCGGCTTCGAGTGGTGGCTGCGCGGCGAGTAGGTCGACGCGGGCGGTGTGTCGATCTTGATCAGCTCGTTCTTGATCAGCTCGTTTTTGCGGCACATGCTTGCCGCGACCTGAGTGGGAGAAAAGCCGCACTACCTTCGTGTGTACGCCCGCCTGCGAGTTGGGTGTGAGTGTGGGTCCTCGCAGGGCATAGCTATTGAAGTACTTCTCATCACACTGCTCGAGGCCAGCTTGGACATTGGACCGGGCCGAAACTCTTGTGTAACCTAGTAACACTAGCGCTGGTCTGAAGGTCGTCGCTCGTGCCTGCATCGAGATGCATGGCGATGGCGGCATCGGGGTGTCTGAGGGCGTGGGGGAGCTATTTACACAGACCCACGACAGAGGGCCAACAAGGTATCTGGGGAACGACTCGATGAAGCGCATCATCAGCACGATCACATCCGTGGCACTCTCGACCTTCGCTGCCAGCGCTGCGAAGGCAGATGACTTAGAGGACCTTCTGTCCAATAAGGACATTCGCGACATCTCTCTGGAAGAGCTGCTCGACATGCCAATCGTCGGTGCCAGCAAGTATCAGCAGAACTCCTCCGATGCCCCGGCCTCGGTCTCGACCATCACAAGCGACGAGATCCGCATGTTCGGGTACACCACTCTCGGTGATGTGCTGAGCAGTCTCGGAGGCATCACAGTCACCAACGATCGCAACTACGCCTACCTTGGCGTGCGCGGCTTCAGCATTCCCGGCGACTACAACGGGCGCATCGTGCTGATGATGAACGGACACCGAGTCAACGATCCGGTGTACGCCAGTGCGCTGATCGGTGGTGAGTTCCCCTTGGACCTCGATCTCATCGAGCGCATCGAAGTCATTCGTGGAGCCAGCTCCAGTCTCTATGGCAGTAACGCCGTGTTTGGCGTCGTCAACCTGGTCACCAAGACCGGTGAGTCTGTGGACGGCATTGGTATTTCTCTTCGCGGGGGTGCGTTGGCGCAGACGCTGGGCAGCCCCGAAGACAACAGGGCCTTCGCCGTCAACGCCGGCCGTTTGACCCTGACCTACGGCAAGAAATTCGACAATGGCCTGGATGTCTACGCCACCGCCACCGGCATGATCGCGGGTGGCCAACCCGAGATCTATTATCCGGAGCTCGACGGCTCGACCGACCTGAGCTGCGTCGACTCGGCGCAAAGCGACGCGAGCGATTGCACCGGCATCTTTCGCGACGGCGACAAGGAAGATGGCTATCTCGGCTACGCCGTCATCGATTACAAGAAGACCTGGCGTCTATCGATGGCCTACGGCGATCGCACCAAGTACATCCCCACGGCCTCCTTCTTCACGACCTTTGGCGATCCTGGCACCTATGCCCAGGATGAAAACGGTCACCTCGACCTGGAATATCACCACCAGTTCGACACAGGCACCGACGCCACGGCGAGGATCTATTACGATCGCTCGCAGTACACCGGCGATTACATCTACGACTATCGCAGCGAACCTGGTGATACCCTGCCCGAATTTCGGGTCGTGAATCGCGACTACTCACTGGGCAATGCCTTTGGCACGGAGCTTCGGGCCGGTCACCGCTTCTCATGGGATCGCGACTACTTCAAGGCCGCTTTCCTTGGCGCCGGCATCGAGGTCAACCAGGAACGCACCCATCAGGACAACTTCGACGTCTACGAAGCGGGCAATGACGTGTTCCTCGATTCCGACGAAATTCAGAATCGCGCGGCCGTGTTTGCGCAAGCAGACCTCAGTGTGAGCAGTGAAGTGCGCCTCAATGGCAGCGTTCGCGTGGACGACTACCTCAAGACC
The DNA here is from genome assembly GCA_024642805.1 of Kofleriaceae bacterium. Taxonomy (GTDB): domain Bacteria; phylum Myxococcota_A; class Polyangia; order Haliangiales; family Haliangiaceae; genus NORP324. The sequence goes on from JAHEAK010000821.1 coordinate 2,076, forward strand.
TTCGGCATGGCAGCAAGTCCGCGCGTGGCCGCCATCTACACGACTCCAAGCAAGTCGACCAACATCAAAGCCATGTACGGGCGCGCCTTTCGCGCTCCCAACGCCTTCGAGGCCTACTACTACTTCGGCGAGCCAGGCAATGGAGCCCAGCTGGTAAATCCCAACTTGCAGCCAGAGACGATTTCCAGCAGTGAGCTCGCCATCGATCAATACATTGGTGACGCCGCACGTGTGCGGCTCTCTGGCTATCGCTACACGATCGAGGATCTCATCGTCTCGAACTCCCTGCCAAGTGGTG
>JAHEAK010000822.1 GCA_024642805.1 Kofleriaceae bacterium
GGTCGAGGTGCGGGTACTTGCTGACCTTGCCAACACCGGCAACGCACAGGCATCGCTCAGTCTCATTAGCCTCAGCGAGGGCGTCGAGATTCCGCTGCACTCGCACGGGAGCACCATGTTGCTCTTCGTGCTCTCGGGTACGGCCAGCCTGTTGGGCGTGGGTGGCCCACAAAGCCTTGCACCTGGCAGTGCCGCATTGGTACCTCAAGGGGCCGTCCACGGACTCACCCACACGGGAGACAGCGCCACCGAGTTGGTTCAGGTCTACGCGCCAGGTGGTCCGGAAGGCTTTTACAAGGACCAGAGCCACATGGAAGGCACCACCCTCTTCGAGGGAGCGCTTGGCAAGAAAGGTCCGCGGCCTATCGTGCGCGCTGCTTCGACGACGACGCCCTTGCCGATCATGGCTGGCAGAGGCGAGGCGCTCTTGATTCTCGACCCCGAGCAAACCAAGGATGCCAGTGCCTATTTGGGCGCGCTGCGGGCACAACCCGGAGCCGTCGTGCCTCCCCATCGTCACTCCGACTCGTCGGAGTATCTCTTCGTGCTCGAGGGACAGACCGTTATGACGATTGCAGGACAAGAGCTGCACGTGCAAGCCGGCGACGTGGTGCAGATTCCGCCCGGTATCGAGCATAGCGCGCGCGTAACAGGCGAGGAGGCGTTCAAGGCCATCCAGCTCTACGCGCCAGCGGGTCCCGAACAGCGCTTCAAGGGTGGTAGCAAATGAGTCGAGTCGACGATGTACTGGCAGGGGATATTCGCTCGGCAGCTCGCCTGATGCGCGATCTGGATGACCGCTTACCTTCGGCGATCGACGAGCTCAAAGAGCTCTATCCCAAAACCGGGCGCGCTTTCATCATCGGCATCACGGGTAACCCTGGCGCTGGCAAGTCGACCCTTGTCGATTCGCTGATCACGGTCTACCGAGAAGCAGGGATGCGCGTTGGCGTCGTCGCCGTCGATCCGACCTCGCCTTTCTCGGGAGGAGCAATTCTAGGCGATCGCATTCGCATGCAACGTCATGCCGGTGACCCTGGCGTCTTCATTCGTTCGCTGGCAACGCGCGGTCAGTTGGGTGGACTCTCGCGCTCCACCTTCGATGTAGCGTCGGTAATGGATGCCATGGGCTTTGAACGCATCATCATCGAGACGGTGGGCGTTGGTCAGGACGAGATCGAGGTCATGAAGACCGCGCACACATCGGTCGTGGTCACGGTCCCTGGACTTGGGGACGATATCCAGGCCATCAAGGCCGGCATTCTCGAGATCGCCGACGTCCTGGTCGTCAACAAAGCCGATAGGGAAGGGGCCGATCGAGCCATGCGCGACCTCTTCCACATGCTCGATCTGCGCGGGCGTGTCGGCCGTCAGGAAGTCGAGATCGTAAAGTGCATCGCCACGCTGGGAACGCGTCCGGAATCCGGGATCGCGGAGGTTGCCAGGGCGATTGATGAACATCGCACACGCTCCGAATCGCTGCGCGAGGAGCGCAATATGGAGCGCGCCATGGCGCATGTGAGCGAATTGGTGCGTGGACTTTTGGCCGACCGAGCGGCACAGGCATTGGCAGAACAGGGCGGACTGGAGGAATTGGTCCGAACCGTCGTTGCCGGTGTGCAAGATCCTTATACCGCAGCGCAATCCGTCGTCGATCGCATGTAGGCAGAAGCGTGCATCGACTCTATAGCAAGCGCGGTGATCGCTCTCACGTCGCGATCACCCTCTGGCGGTGCTAGCATCGTGGCTTAACCGTGCTGTTCCGCTGTCACTGGACTTACCTTATGCCTAGCTACCCACGAGCTCTTGTTTTGGGACTTGCCCTCACGGCACTCTCCTCCTGCGGTCTCATCGATCCGAACATCGCCGACTTCGATCTCAGCCTTCCGGAAAAGGAGATTGTCGTCGACACAGGTCAGTGGAATCTGACCGCAGAGCCGACCATGCCGAGCGTCGATTGCTCCGACAATCCCGGGGTTTGCTCCCTCGGCATCACTGAGCTGTGCGGCGCGGAGGGCACCTGCTTTGGATCGTGCAACGCCGACAAGACCTGCGATGTAAAGGTCCTGGTCAACCTGTGGCACAGCTTCGACCTTGCCAACGAGAAACCAGAGCTCGCTCAGATCGAAGGCAAACCGCTGGTCTCGATCGAAATCAGCAAGATTGCCTACAAGGTTAGCGAGAACACCCTCAACGTCGACACGCCGCCGATGACGGTCTACGTGGCGCCCGCGGGTGTGATGTCCCCAGGCGATCCACAGGCGGAGGCCATCGGCACTCTCGATGCCGTGCCTGCTGGCATGGTCTTCGAGGAGCAAGATGTCACTCTGACCAGCGATGGCCGCGATATTCTCGCAGGTTTCATGA
>JAHEAK010000823.1 GCA_024642805.1 Kofleriaceae bacterium
AGGTAGTCCACACGCATGTCGAGGGTCGAGAGGGTATCGCCCGGTACCTTGACCTTGGAGAAGGCGGCAGCCCCACCGGCCACGTCGATGAGGGCCGAGAGGACGCCTCCGTGGAGCGCGGGGCGAAAACGGTCGCCGACCAGTTCGTCCTTGAAGGCAAGCTCCACCCGCGCGTGCCCGTCGCCAAGCTCGGTCAGCTCCATGCCCAGGTAGCTGTTGAAGGGAATCTGCTCGTTGAAAAAGCTCATGATCAGGCGGTGGGCGTTGGCGTCCATGCGCGAGATGGTAGCAAAACCACGCACGTAAGTTGCTGTATTTAGGGGATTTTGATAGGGATCACACCTGCCGTGAACAGCTGCTGGTCGGCCGACACTAAGACAAAGAAGCCCGCCGGAGTGGGCAACGCGTATCATGCGATTGGTGAGCAGCAGTTCGGGAGAGCATCCAGCCATTGGGGTGGATGCAGACAGGCGCGCGGAGGCGGAGCTGATCCGTCGCTGCATCGCCGGTGAGCGATCTGCCGAAGAGGAGTTCTATCGCGGCAACTGCAGGCAAGTGGCCGCCAATCTCTTTCGGGTCCTCGGCGATCGCAGCGACCTTGACGACCTGGTGCAGGAAGTCTTCGTCATTGCCTTTCGAGGTCTGCCACGCTTTCGTCAAGAAGCGCGACTTAGCACCTGGCTGTATCGAATCTGCGTGAACGTTGCCCTGGGACGCATTCGACAGCGCGTGCGCAAGCCGCCACCCATCTTGCGTGCTGAGCCCGAGGCGGATGATTTGCGCGCCTCGCCTGATAACCCCGAATCTCTGCTGAGTCGCGAACAGAACAAAGCGAAGGTCTATCGCTTGCTCGATCAAATCTCCGCGAAGAAGCGCATGGTGCTCTACCTTCATGAAATCGAGGGTCACGATCTCAAGGAGATTGCCTACCTGGTCGATGCCAATCCAGTCACGGTTCGAACGCGCCTCTTCTACGCTCGCAAAGAGTTCTACAGCCTCTTGGCGGAGGACGAGGCATGAGCCACATCGCTCCTCATACCCTTTCTGTTATCGGTCGCGATGCGCACAGCGCGGATGCCGGCCAGCGCTCGCACTTGCAGGGCTGCGCCGAGTGTCAGCGCCTGCTGGCCAAGATTCGCCAGGCCCACCAGGGCATGGACGACATAGCCGTGCAGGGAGCCCCTGAGCTTGGTTGGGATCACATTGCTACCCGCGTGTACTGGAGCACCTCTTCGGAGCGTCGCAGCCAGGCCCGCGCAGCGCGGCCTCGCTGGATCGTGCCAGTGATGGGCAGCGTAGGCGCGGTGGCCATGGCGGGCATCGCGATGTGGGCGTGGCCAAGCTCCACGGGCACGCACGATGTTGCCCGTAGCCAGGCCGTGCAAGTAGGCGCGCTCGCCGAGCAGGAGGGCGAGCTTGGCCACAGCGACTCGAGACAGCTCGATAGCTCACAGCAAGACGCGGGCGAGGCCTTGGAGGGCGCGCTCAGCTACGTGCAGGGCGAGGTCACCATCGATGGCCATGAGCTCGACTTTGATTCGCTCATCGGCGTGGGTGCCGTCGTGCGCACCGGTCTAGGTCGGGCGGTGGTTCAGTTTGGCGAGCAGAGCGCTTTCCGCGTGGCCGCACAGAGTCAGCTGCGCATTGCTCGCTTCGATAGCAGACGCGTCGAGTTGCACATCGACGGTGTGGTCGATGTCGACATCACCAGGCGACTTCCCGGCCAGGAGTTCGTGGTCGTCGCTGGCGGTCATGAAGTCGTCGTGCACGGAACCGCGTTTCGAGTCGAGTATCGCGAAGGCGAAATTGCGGTTAGCTGCACTCGTGGCGAAGTGGTGGTCACCGATGGCAAGGACATGGTGCACGTGCCAGCCGGGCAGGCCTTTCGCGTGTTGAGCGCGGCCTGGGAGGAGGCGGCCTTGCGCTCGCTTCCGCTCGATGGCCCGGCTCTGCGCGCGCTCGACAAAGCCATGCGCATGCCCATGCTGCCAACCTGGAACGAAAGCCAGCCGCTGCGCGACTACGGCTCTGTTATCGAGGTCAAAGCGAGTCCAAGCCAAATGATCGCGGTGGATGGTGTGGCGGTCTCGACAGGAACCTTCATGTTGCGCAGCCCGAGTGGTCGCCACCAGTTGGCTATCGTCGATGACGAAGGCGTGCTGGGCGAGACCCAATGGCTCGAGCTAGCGGAAGGTCAGCGAGGCCAGGCCAAGCTTGCCGCGCAGGCTGCGCCGACTCGCAACCCGGAAGCGGTGAGCTTGCGCAAGGCGCAGTTGCACGAGCGACTGGGCAAGCGCGCCGAGGCGTGCCTCAAGCCACTGGCCAAGAAGGGCCTTGCCAAGGGCTCCTATGCGATCTTCGACGT
>JAHEAK010000824.1 GCA_024642805.1 Kofleriaceae bacterium
GCCCCGCGCCGAGCCCCGCACGCCCTTGCCCCCACCGAGCGGACCCGACAGACGCAGAGGCCTGCCCTCGAAGCGAAACGACCCCCCGGGGCGCCAGGCCGAAGGCCAGCGCCGAAGCGAAGCGAAGCGTAGCGCCCCACGCCCACGCCCCACGCCCCGTGTAACGGGAGTCGCAGCGGCCGGAGGCGCCCGCGGGGCAAGGCGCATTCGAGCAGCCCGCGCAGGCGACTCCAGTCGCTGAGCAGGCAGCGCAGAAAGCGAGCCGGAGGCGAAGCGGTGCAACGCCGCCCCGCGGAGCGGATCCGGCCGCTGCGGCCCCGTTACGAGGAGAGGATGTGCTTGGCGATGACCATCCGCTGAATCTGCGAAGTGCCCTCGTAGATCTGCAGGAGCTTGGCGTCGCGCATCAGCTTCTCGACCGGATACTCCTTGGTGTAGCCGTAGCCGCCAAAGATCTGCACGGCGTTGGTCGCGCACTCCATGGCCTTGTCGGCGCCGTAGGCCTTGGCGTAGGCGCTGACGATGCTGTTGATTTCACCTTTGTCGACCGACCACGCGGCCTTGTGGCACAGCAGCCTGGTGGCCTCGTAGGCGATGGCCATCTCGGCGATCATGAACTGAATAGCCTGGTGTTGCGCAATCGGTACGCCGAAGGTTTTTCGTTCGAGGGAGTAGGCCTTGCTCTCCTCCAGACAGCGGCGAATCACACCGGCGGCGCCGGCTGCAATCCATGGTCGCGAGCGATCGAAGGTCTTCATGGCGATCTTGAAGCCGTTGTCTTCCGCGCCGATGAGAGCATCCAGTGGCAGCTCGACGTTCTCGAAGAGCACGTCGCAGGTGTTGGAGGCCCGCTGGCCCATCTTGTCTTCCTTGCGACCGACCGACACGCCTGGCGTCTTGGCATCGACGACGAACATGGCGATGCCCTTGTGCTTCTTGCTCTTGTCGAAGGTGGCCAGCACCGAATACCAGGAGGCCACGCCGCCGTTGGTGATCCAGCGCTTCTGACCATTGAGGATGTACTTGTCGCCCTTCTTCTCGACCTTGGTCGATAGACCGGCGACGTCGGAACCAGCGTCGGGCTCCGAGCAGCAGTAGGCGGCAAAGACAGGCTCTTCGCACAGACGACCGAGGTACTTCTTCTTTTGCGCTTCGCTGCCGGCAATGAGCAGTGGCAGCGAGCCAAGGGCGTTGGCGGCAAGCGAGGTGTTGAAGCCAGCGCAGCCGTAGGCGACCTCTTCTTGAATCAAGCAGTGATCGAGACAGCCCAGGCCGATGCCGCCGTACGCCTCGGGAACTTCGCAGTTCATCAGGCCGGTCTCCCAGCCTCGCTTGAGGATCTCGCGCGGAAACTCGCCGCTCTCGTCGAATTTGCCAGCGACGGGAATGATTTCCTTCTTTGTGAAATCACGAGCGGTCTGGACGAGTCCCAGTTGTTCTTCAGTAAGTGAAAAGTCAAAGGCCATGGCGCGGCATGCTAGCATCTCAATTCGAGTTATGAGCCAGGACTTTGGGAGCTATCGGCTACTGGAACGAATCGGTGGCGGTGGGCTCGGCGAGGTCTTTCGCGCACAAATCGACTCCGGAAAGCCTGTCGCCCTCAAGCGCCTCGCCGGGCAGCATTTGCGCAGCATGGAGCTGGCCGCCATCCTCATCCGGGAGGGGGAAATTGCCAAATCGATGCGCCACGAGCGTCTGCTCGGTGCCCTGGACTGCGGCATGGTCGGCGACTGGCCCTACCTAACGCAGCGCCTGGCACGTGAGGGAACCCTGGCCGCCCGACTCAAGCCCGCCCTAGCCACCGAGGAGCTTTCGGCCTTCGCCATCGACCTCTTCGAGGCCGTGAGTGCTGTCCACGCCAATGGCTACGCGCACTGCGACTTGAGCCCTGGCAACCTGCTCTTTGACGAGGGTCGCGCCCTGCTCGCCGACTTCAGCGCCACCACCGCGCTTGGCAAACGCCAGGCCCAGCCGCAGGGCACCTACGCCTTCATGTCCCCGGAGCAGGTCAAGGGCGAGCTCATCGACGCGCGCAGCGACATCTTCTCGCTGGCCACCCTGCTCTGGCTCTGCGTGAGCGGCGAGCGCATCTTTATGCGTTCGGCATCACACCTCAGTCTCATGGCGGTCGTCGAAGACGAGCCAGCTGCGCTACCGGATGCCATGCGCGCCATCGAAGACGCTCTGCGGCCCGCGCTGGCCAAGAAGCCCACCCAGCGACCAGGCGACATCGCCGAGCTGCGGGATGCCTTTCTGGCCGCACTGGCCAACAGCGAGAGCTGAGACACAGGCCGCGCCTCGCTCGCTGCTACTCGTCTGCGCTGGCCTTGGCGGCTTTGCGCTTGGCGCGCTCTTCTCTGGCTT
>JAHEAK010000825.1 GCA_024642805.1 Kofleriaceae bacterium
GCTTGGCGACAATGGCCGAGTGCGCGCCTTGCAGACCGTCAAAGTCGTGCGTGTCTTTGACGAGGAGGGCCGCTTCAGCCCGGAATTCGATGACAGGGAAATCACCGAGATCGCCTGCGACACGGTGGTCTTCGCGGTCGGCCAGATCGCTGACCTGAGTTTCCTTGGTGAGGATCACGGCCTGGAAATCACGCCGCGCAATCTCATCAAGGTCGATCGCGAGACCCTGGCTACATCCGCGCCCGATGTGTTTGCTGGCGGAGACGCGGCCTTTGGGCCACGCATCGTCATCGAGGCCGTGAGCGACGGCAAGCGCGCGGCCAAGGCCATCGACACCAAGATAACCGGGCGCCGAGATGTGCCTGCCAAGATCAAGTTGCGCGTCTTCGACACCCACGGCTACGGCCACCCCTTTGCCTCCGGCGACTACGAAGAAGTGGCGCGGGGTCGCATTCCCACGATCTCGGTGGCCGCTCGAGACCGGTCCAACGAGGTCGAGCTGGTCTATCCCGAGGCGCAGGCGCGCAAGGAAGCCTCGCGCTGCCTGCACTGCTGGATCAACACGGTCTTCAGCTCCCAGGCCATGCAGGGCTCCGAGTGCATTCAGTGCGCTGGCTGTGTGGATGTGTGCCCGGTGGACTGCATCGATCTGGTGCAGATCCGCAGAGTGCAGGGCGGCGAGGATTTGCGCGGGCCCAGTGGCAAGCCCCTGGCGTTCGTGGGCGATCGTGGCGCGGCCTTGCTCAAGGATGAGAGTGCCTGCATTCGCTGTGGCCTGTGCGCCAGGCGTTGCCCGGTTGGCTGCATAAGCATGCAGGGCTTCTACCGAGAAGATGAAATGGATTTGCTCTCGCTCTGTGAGCGCGTGCTCTAGGACGAGAAAAGGAACCGATGACCCTCGTTGACGACCTACAAGCACCCGTATCTGATCACGAACTCGACCGGCGCAAGGCCCTAGGCATCCTCACGGGTGCCGCCTTTGCTATCGCAGGAGGCGGCACGGCGATTACCACGATTCGATACATGCGTCCCAACGTGCTCTTCGAGCCACCCACCAAGGTAACCATTGGCAGCGTTGCCGACATCCCCATGGGCACGCTCTTGGTACTCATCGAGCAGAAGCTCTACATTGCCCATACCGACGAGGGCATCTTTGCCATGAGCTCGGTGTGCACCCATCTGGGTTGCATGACTCGATACGACGCGGAGAAGAACGCCATCGCGTGCCCATGCCATGGCAGCAAGTTTGACGCCGCCGGCAATGTCACTGGCGGGCCTGCTCCTCGGCCGCTGGTTCGCAAACAGATCACCCTCGAAGGCGGCGTGCTCATCGTCGACACTCGCAAGGATGTCGGCGAGAGCTTCGTCCTTAAGGTCTAGTCATGAAGAATCGCGTCCTCAAATCGATCTTTAGGCACGGCTTTCCGAACACCAATCGGAACCGTGCGCTGACGGTCTTCTCCAACTTCTTCTTGCACATTCACCCGGTGAAGGTTCGCAGGAAGGCCATTGACTTCACGCGCACCTACTTTCTCGGTGGTCTATCGGCGGCGACCTTCTTCATCTTGGTCGCCACCGGCATCTTGCTGATGTTTTACTACCATCCCACGGAGACCCAGGCCTACTCCGACATGAAGGACCTGGAGTTCACGGTCACCGCAGGCGTCTTTCTGCGCAACCTGCATCGCTGGTCGGCGCACATGATGGTCGCCCTGGTCTTCCTGCACATGGTGCGGGTCTTCTACGCTGGCGCGTACCGACCACCTCGCGAGTTCAACTGGGTGCTCGGGGTCGTGCTCTTCGTCCTGACCATCTTGCTGAGCTACACCGGCTATCTCTTGCCATGGGATCAGCTTGCCTTCTGGGGCGTCACCGTCGGCACCAACATGGCCCACGCCATGCCCGTAATTGGCGACGATATTAGCTTCCTCTTGCTCGGCTCCAATCAGGTCGACGCCAATACCCTGGTGCGCTTCTACGTGCTGCATTGCACGGTCTTGCCCGCGGTCATGTTGATGGTGATCGCGGTGCACGTCTGGCGGGTGCGCAAGGACGGCGGCATCTACATCCCCGAAGACGAGCGCGATCTCACCGATCTGGCACCTGGCGAGGCTGACGACCTCGATCCACGCACAGGCAAGGAGGACTGAGCATGTCTGACACCGGATACAAATTGCAGGAAGGATCCGACGCGCAGGAGGTACCGGTGCGCCTGCTCGTGGTGCAAGAGGACGAGCGCCCAGGCGTGCGCCTGCATGACGAAGAGATGGTCATGACCTATCCGCACCTGATGGTGAAGGAGCTCATCGCCTTTGTCGGCCTCAGCATCCTCCTCGTGAACATTTCCCTGCTCTTCAATGC
>JAHEAK010000189.1 GCA_024642805.1 Kofleriaceae bacterium
TCGCAGTGGACAGGCACGCTCCAGGGGCAACTGGTGCAACTCAAGAGCATGTACACCGAGCGCTCCCACAAAGATCCTCATCGAGCAGAGCACGACGACATCTACGCCAAGATGCTGAAGACCAACTCGAAGATTTCGAAGGCCAAAGCGCAGCCGTACCTGCGCCTGGAAGGTTGTCCCGTCAGTGTGGCGGAACAAGCGCTGGCTCTAGTGAGTTTAGGTGGCCTCAACAACCCCTTCCTCGATCCCCGCCAGGCAATCAACTTCAACAAGGGCTATCTAAGTTGGCGAGGGCGGGTGGCCCTCAACAGGATGATGGGCAAGAAGTACCAATGTCATGGCGAATTCGAAGAGCGCGGTGCGGCCAAGCCTGAGTTCGGAAGCGCCGTTGACAAGAAGTACCGACAAGGACGACGCGCCCCGTACCGACAAGGACGACGCGCCCCGCGAATTGCACGCCTGGCTCACCACCATGCAGGTGGATGAGGGCCTAGGGCGCGGCGCGACCATTCGTCCATCCGAAAGTGCGCTGCAACCACTGCTTCGGGCCTTTACTGCCAGGGGCGCGGGTTCCTCCGCCGCTCCCATCGAGGTCGGAGCGACCCTCGCCGAGGGTGGCATGGGCATCGTGAAGATAGCCGAACAACCCGCCCTGGGTCGCACGGTGGTGGTCAAGACCTTGCGAGGCGACTTTGCCAAGACGGCTGCCGAGCACATTCTGCGCGAAGCCTGGGCAACCGGTGCCCTCGAGCATCCCAACATCGTTCCCGTCCACGACATTCGCGTCGACGCCCATGGCACTCCTGTCATCGTGCTCAAAAAAATCGAGGGAGACTGCTGGACGGCGCTCATGCATCAACCAGAACTTCTCCGAGATCGATTCGGTGTCGAGGACCCGCTGACCTGGAATCTCGACATCCTTCGACAAGTCACACAGGCGATTCGATACGCCCACAGTCGAGGCATCCTGCACCGCGACCTGAAGCCAGACAACGTGATGATTGGCGAATTCGGCGAGGTCTACGTGGTCGACTGGGGCATTGCCCTCAGCATGCGAGACAACGACTCCTGCCCCTTGCCTGCTGCCTCCGATCAGTCGGCGATGGCTGGCACGCCCTGCTATCTCGCGCCCGAGATGCTTGGCGGTCGCCCCCTCGACGCGCGAACCGATGTCTACCTGCTAGGTGCCATCTTGTTCGAGATTCTCGCCGACCGTCCGCCCCATCGCACCGATGACCTAACGACCCTCCTGGCTGACATCACGCGATCTGAACCAGTAATCCCAGAGGATGCTCCGCCCAGTCTGGCGGAGATGTGCCGCAAAGCAATGGCAGCGGAACCAGCACGGAGATATCAGGACGCCAACCACTTTGCGTCTGCACTGCAGGTATTTGCACAGACCAGCGGTTCTCAAAAACTGGCTGACAAGGCCCGCGAGGAACTGGCCGCTTTAGAAGCGTGTCTGCAAGAAGACGGCCCCAAGCAGCAGCACGAGGTCTATCGCTACTTCGGCGCCGCACGCTTTGGCTACGAGAGCGCGCTGGCGACCTGGCCTGAAAACGCGAGCGCCAAAGAAGAGATCGATCGGGCCCGCTCCCTGATGATCGACTACGAACTCTCGCGGGGCAATGCCGAGGCAGCTCGCGGTTTGCTGCACGAGATGCACGAGCCGCCCACGGAACTTCAGCTACGGGTCGACGAGGCCCTGGCCACGCAGGCGCGCGAATCTGATGAGCTGGCGCGTTTTCGGGAAGACGTGGACTTGAACCTCGGGCGCCAGACTCGACTGGTCTTGACCCTGGTGCTCGGCAGCCTGTGGACGCTCATGCCGCTGGTGGAGCACGTCTTTGGCACGGCCGTCTGGCGCAATAGTTTTCCTCGCATGTGCGGGACCACGATCGTTCTGTGGCTCCTGTGCCTGGGATTTTGGGTCTGGGCTCGCGAGTCCCTTACCCGCACCGTGATCAACAGACGCATCACGTTGACCGTGATGGTCATCTTTCCGAGCCAGCTCCTGCTCTTCGCCGGCGCCTCGGCCTTGAAGATGCCCTATGTCAGCGCGGAAATCCTCATGGTGCTCCTGTGGGCCGTCGTTGCGACCTCGGCCGTTTTGACCGTCGAGCGTCGCTTTTGGCCGACCATGCTCGCTTACGCATGCGCCTTTTTGTTCGCCACCCACGAGCCGCACTACCGCTTCTTGGCCATGGCAGCGGCCAACGCAATCTTCACCGGCAATGGCCTGGTCATATGGTGCGGGCGTAGACAGGCAAAGGAAGAGAGACTGGCCCAGGAGCAGGCCCAGGAGCAGGCCTCTTAGCCTTGCGCAGTAACGAGCTCGCGCCGGTCGAGTTCGCACGCTGGTAGTTACGCGCGCGATCGTCTTGGCACTCTAGTACTCGTAAATCTCAGGATGACCCGCTTCGACGTGAAGCACTTCGATCTGGCCTTCGACTTGAGCGGAAGCCGTCATGAGCAAATTCCCACACAGACCGTCACGCAAGCGGGCCGTGCGCATGGCGGTGCTAAACTCACGACGCTGACCGCCCCTTGGCGCAGCCTCCTCACGCGCTACCAGGATCAAACTCATCGCGTCGTAGCCGAGGGCTGCGGCCCGCGAGGGAGCGCGACCGGTCGCCGCCTCGAAGCCTTCCGCGAATTGCGCGCCCTGGGCGCTGAGATCGGTGCCGAGGCCGCCGGGACATGTACTCAGTATCAATGCACCCTCGACGGCGTCGCCGCCACGTGCCGACAGGGCCGGATCCAGCCAAGACGAAGGCGCGACAAGCTGCACGATGCGGGGCATGAGACCTTCGTGCTTGCGCTGGAGTCGACCGACTGCCATGGCCTCCCCCGATCGCAGCTCGACGTTGAAGAAGGGCAAGTAGCTGGCCGCCAGCGTCCCACGCGCCAGCCCATCGGGGAGGTAGAGCAGATCAAAGCCCAGCTCGGGCGTGAAGCTCTTCCATGACTTGGCGCCGTACTGACGTAGGTGGCGACGCAGCCGCTCATTGGTGAGTGGATAGAGATTGAGCAAATCTCTAAAATCTTGCTCCAGAGTTGCCGCATCTGGCCCATATGTGCCCATGACCACGATCTCAGCGCCGGCCTTCCTGGCCACCCGAGCGAAGGCCTGCGACTGCTGGAGGCCTAGCTCGTCCCGAGGCGCCATGACCGCAAGCAGTCGATAGCCTAGCTCGATAGCGACCAGCGCGGCCTGCTCAGCTTCGAAGGTGGGCGAGAGCGCGACCCGAAACACACCGTGCTCCGCATTGGCACTCGCCGCCTCCGGTGCTAGCAGGGCGATTGGCATGCCCTCACTCCACGCCACCAGAGCAGCCGCCCGCGACTCCAAGCGACCAGCCGGGCCAAGGGCCACCACGCTGCCATCCTTGGCCGCCTGCATCGCCGCCTGCCTAGCCCCTTCCTCCGTGCCCTTGGTGTCGTAGAGTTTGACTCGCAGGTTCTTGGCAAGGGCGGCGTTCTTGTAGGAGAGCTGGATGCCAGCCCATAATTCTTCGCCTGTTCCCTGGTGAGGGCCCGACATGGGCAAGAGCACCGCGATCTTGGATGACTCGCCCTGCCCTGGCACTACGAGCCGTGCTCGCACCGACTCGATAGTAGGCGCGAGCAGGTCGGAAGGCTCTACCGTGGCCATGTGCATGGCGACCGCGCGCTCGTCATCGAGGTGATGCGCCAGCAGGGCCTGACGAAGTGCGATGAGACTTCCCGCCGTACCGCCGCGGCTCTGTTCAGGGAGGTCGGCCAACTCGGCCAGCTCGATGAGCCGCTCGAGGCCCGCGACTTGCGCAGCGCTCAAGGTGTGGCCGTCGCTTTCCAGCGCGCTGGCGGCTGCGATGGCGCCCAGGCAATCGCCCGCAGCGAGCGCCGATTCGAGATCGGGAGCTTGTGAGGCCTGGTTCGCCCCTTGGTGGCTCGACCCGAAGGAGCCGCCACGGCTGCCACGAGACGGGTCGCCACATGCCAGCGCATGAGCTAGCAGCACAGCCAGGAGCGTGGGTAGCACAGCTGCGCTGGCCCATCGCTGCGTCCTGTCGATGACAATGGATCGATTCACACGCAACGCCCCCGCGCTTGCTGTCGCAGGCCGTGGCGCACGCACTAGTCCCTGAAAATGGCCCGCAGCTTGTCGACGAAGCCCTGTTGCTGGGGATGTGCCACGGCGGAGCCAGTCTCCGATGCAAATCGCTCGAGCAATTTCTTCTGGGCGCTGCTCAGGTTGGTCGGCGTCTCGACGATGATGCGTACCATCTGGTCTCCCCGCGCAGCGTTCTTAGAGGAACTCTTAGGAACCCCTTTGCCGCGCATCCGCAGAATCCGGCCACTTTGCGTGCCCTCTGGCACTCGCATGCGCACCATGCCATCCAGGCTCGGTATCTCCACCACTGCGCCCAGGGCTGCTTGCGGAAAACTCACGGGGACCTCGCACCAAACATCGAAGCCCTCGCGACGCATGACCGGGTGCTCGCTCACGCGTATCACGACATGCAGATCGCCGGCGGGTCCACCGTTGACCCCTGGCGCTCCCTCGCCCCGTATGCGCCGAATCGCGCCGTCCTTGCTCGATGCTGGCACCGTGACCACGAACTCGCGATCCGGTCGTCCTTCACGAGGAATGTGGATGGTCTTCTCGCAACCGAAGGCCGCCTCCTCGAGGGAAATCTCAAGGGTGTAGCGCAGCTCCTGGCCGCGCTCCTTGGGCTTGCGACGCCGACGCAGGATGTCGCCGATCAGATCATCGAAGGCATCGACCACGTTCTCGAAGCCGCCTCCACTCTCCGTGGAGTTGACCGCCGAGTGCCCGTAGCGATCGTAGCGCTGGCGCAGCTTTTGATCCGACAAGACGGCGTAGGCCTCGTTGATCTCTTTGAAGCGGCCTTCTGCGCGCTCGCCGGGATTGAGGTCGGGGTGGTAGCGCCTGGCCAGGTCCCGGTAGGCGCGCTTGAGCTCGGCGTCGTCAGCCTTCTTGCCGACTCCGAGGACCTCATAGTAGTCGCGCTTGCCGGACCGCTTGCTCATTCCTCAGCACCGGGTTCTTCTTGCTCTTCCTCGAGTCCAGCCTGGGCGTAGATGATTTCGCCTATGCGCTGCGCAGACATCTCAAGACGCTCGACGGCGGCCAAGACCTCGTCATGCGAGCCCTCTTCGACCATCGAGCGACACTCGGCGAGATCCGATTGCAGCATCTCGCGTTCGGCCTCACTCAACACTTCGCCAAACTCGGTGAGCGCGCGCTCGGAGGTGTAGAGCAGAGACTCGGCCTTGTTGCGGGCCTCGGCCAGCTCTCGGCGCGAGGCGTCGTGTTCGGCGCTCTGCACGGCATCGTTGATGATGCGGCCGATTTCGTCCTCGTTGAGGCCACTGGTTGGCTGCACGTTGACACTCTGCTCCTTGCCGGTTCCCAAGTCCTTTGCTGACACCGTCAAGATGCCGTTGGCGTCGATGTCGAAGGCCACTTCGATGCGCGGGACGCCGCGTGGCGCCGGCGGGATGCCGACCAGCTGGAAGTGCGCCAGCGACTTATTGTCGTCAGCCATCTCGCGCTCGCCCTGCAAGACGTGCACGTTGACGAAGTCCTGGTTGTCGACCGCTGTCGAGAATATCTCGGTCGCTCGGCAAGGCACGGTCGTGTTGCGATCGATGAGCTTGGTGAAGACGCCGCCGGCGGTCTCGACACCCAGGGATAGGGGCGTGACGTCGAGGAGCAAGACCTCCTGCACTTCGCCGGTCAGCACACCACCCTGAATTGCCGCTCCCACCGCGACCACCTCATCGGGATTGACTCCGCGATCCGCGTCGCGACCGAAGAATTCTGAAATCACGCGCTGCACGCGCGGCATGCGGGTCTGGCCGCCCACCAGGATGACCACGTCGACATCCTGTGGAGTCATATCCACGTCTTTGAGCGCTTGCCTGCAAGGCTCGAGGCTGCGCTGAATGTAGCCTTCGACCAGGCCTTCGAGGGTCGAGCGGGTCAGATTGACCTGCAGGTGCTTTGGTCCCGATGCGTCTGCCGCAATGAATGGCAGGTTGATGTCGGTTTCCAATGCGCTCGACAGCTCGTGCTTGGCCTTCTCCGACGCTTCGCGAAGCCGCTGCAAGGCCATCTTGTCGCCCCGCAGCTCGGTATCCGGGTGCTGCTTGGCAAAGCACTCGAGCAAGTGCTCGACGATGGCGTTGTCGAAGTCCTCGCCGCCGAGGAAGGTGTCGCCGTTGGTCGAGCGAACTCGAAAAATGCCATCGGCCAGCTCGAGGATCGAAATATCGAAAGTGCCGCCGCCGAGGTCGTAGACGGCCACGGTCTCGGCGCCCTTGCCGTCCAGACCATAGGCCAGGGCCGCAGCCGTCGGCTCGTTGATGATGCGCAGGACGTCGAGCCCGGCAATGCGACCCGCTGTCTTGGTCGCCTGCCGCTGGGCATCGTCGAAGTAGGCGGGGACCGTAATCACCGCCTCGGTGACCTCTTCACCGAGATAGTCCTCGGCCGTCTGTCGCATCTTGCGCAGAATCATCGAGGAAATCTCAGGCGGCGAGTACGACTTGCCGCGCACGTGCACGTGTGCATCCTCGTTTTCAGAGGGGGTAATCTCGTAGGGCGTGGTCGCGATCAAGCGCTGAATGTGTGCGTCCTCGAACTTGCGGCCCATGAGCCGCTTCACGGCGTAGACCGTGTTGCCGGGATTGGTCACGGCCTGTCGCTTGGCAATCTGGCCAATGAGGCGCTCACCGCCCTCTGCGAAGGCCACGACCGATGGCGTCGTTCGAGCTCCTTCCGCATTGGCAATCACCACGGCAGATGTGCCGTCCATGACTGCGACACAGGAGTTGGTCGTGCCGAGATCGATGCCGATGACGCGCCCCATGGACTATTGCTCGTCCGCCTCGCTCGCATCGCTGCTCTCGGCAGTCGCGCTGCTCTCCTCGGCCTCGCTCTGGTCAGCGGCAGCCTCGCTTGCGGGCGCTTCGCTTGGCATGGCGACGGACACGACGACCAGCGCAGGTCGCAAGAGACGCTCCTCGATGGTGTAGCCGCTCTGCAGAGCCGAAACCACCGTCCCCGGTGGGTAGTCGGCGCTTGGAGCCTGTGAGACAGCCTCGTGCAGAGCCGGGTCGAAGGGTTTGCCTACCGCCTCGATAGCGCGCACCTTGTGGCGCTCCATGGTTTGCTGAAAGGAGCGCAGCACCAGGTTCACACCCTCGATGATGCTCTTGGTCGCCTCGGTCTCTGTGCTCTGTGCGTGGCTGAGGGCGCGCTCGAGGTTGTCGATCACCGGCAGGATGTCCTTGAGGACCTTGCTCTTCTCGTCGATGCGAGCATCGCTGAGCTCTTTGCGTGAGCGCTTGCGAAAGTTCTCGAGGTCGGCACTGACTCGAACGAAGCGCTCGTAGTTCTCCGCCTTGGCGGCTTCGAGGGTCTTGACCTCAGCCTGCAGTTGCTCAAGCGGATCGAGGGCTTTGGGCACGGCGCCGCTGCCCTCACCTTCCACTTCGATCTCGAGGTCCTCTTCCACTTCGCCAAGCTCGCCGCTTCCGGCGCCCGTCTCTGAACTGGTGCCCGCGTCCTCGTGCGCCTCGTCTGCCGAGGCAGCGACTTCTTCTGGATCTGAGTTGCTCATGGCGAGGCGCATCGTACTCAAAAGCCGATGAAAGTACACGGGTTGTGCTGGGCAAGCGAAGCCGAGCACCGAGGGCCATTCGCCCGCAAGATCGCCCCCAAGCTCGGCTGGCGGGAGGCGCTAGCGCTCGAGGGCCAGGCGCGTGACCAGCTCGGCCGTGAAATCGACGACCGACATGATCTTGCCGTAGTTCATACGAGTTGGCCCGATGACGGCGATGGCGCCAAGCGGTCGCTCATCGGGGCCGTAGGGCACAGCGACGATGGACGACTCGCCGAGGGCCGCGTGCGTGGTCTCCGCGCCCAGGAAGACCTTGACCCGCTCGCTGCTCATGGTGTCGTCGAGCAACTGCAGCACGAACTCCTTTTGCTCGAGAGCCGACAAGAGCTCGCGCATCTGCCCGACGTTGCTTTGCCCGCTTTCCGCTGGCATGAGCAAGTTGGCCTGCCCGGAAACGAAGACCTTACCGCCGGCGTCCACGTTCTCGGTGGCGGCCCGACTCAGCTCGAGGGCGCTGGAAACCATGTTGTCGTAGCGATTCTTCTCCTGGCCTAGTTCATCGAGAACCCGCTTGCGTACCTCGCGCATGGTGAGGCCGCCGAGCAACTGGAAGAGGTAGTTGTGAATGCTCTCGAGATCCGTGCGCTCGAGCGGCTTGGAGACTTTGATGAGCTTGTTGATGATCTGGCCCGATTCCGTGACCAGGATGGCCAGAACGTTGCCGCCGCGCATCGGCATGAACTCGATGTGCTCGAGTACGTCCTGGGATGGATCGGGAGCCAGGACGATGCCCGCGTACTGGGTGATGTCGGAGAGCACGCGGCTGGTGTTTTGGATGATGCTCTCGAAGTCACCGCCACCAGCGCTCAGCCCTGCCTGGGTGCGAATGCTGTCCTTCTCCTTGCTGGAGAGGCCGCGCACTTTGAGAAGCGAATCGATGAAGAAGCGCAGGCCGCTGCTGGTTGGA
>JAHEAK010000190.1 GCA_024642805.1 Kofleriaceae bacterium
CGTGCAGAGTCGCCTCGGCGCGAGCCAGGCGATCGAAGATGCGCAGACTCAGCGCTGCGACCTCTTTCGCAAGCGGCGCCTCCTCGATGCGACGGCGAATGGCAGCGTAGTGGTAGTGCGCATGATCCGGGTGCTTGGAACGACTGTCGTTGTCGCCATGGCTGTGCTGGTGGATGTCGTGCTCCGAAGCGACAGCGTCTGGCAACTCCGCTTGCGCGTCCTGGCACTCGACCCAGGCATTGGTGGAGGCGATGCCCGACTTGACGATCTTTTCGACGCGCAAACGCGAGGGCTCGAGACCGACCGCCGCAATAGCTTGGCGGATCACGCTCTCTGGCACGCCCAAATCCATCAGCGCCCCCATGCTCATGTCGCCGGCAATGCCGCTGACGCAATCGAAGTGCAGATGCAGGCCCTGCAGGTTCTCAGCTTGGGACATGCATGCTCCTCACGATGCGAAGAGCAGCCAATGCGGCTCCCAGACCGTTGTCGATGTTGACGACCGTGATGCCTGGCGCGCAGCTGCTCAGCATGCTGGCCAGCGCTGCCAGTCCACCCAGCGACACGCCGTAACCGACGCTGGTGGGCACAGCGATGATCGGGCGATCGACGAGACCGGCGAGTACCGTTGGCAGCGCGCCTTCCATGCCGGCGATCACGATCAAGATTTGGCAGTCTTGGATCTCGGGCAAGGCCTCAAAGAGACGATGGAGGCCAGCGACGCCGATGTCTCGCACGCGGCAGACGCGCTGGCCAAGGAACTCGAGGCTGAGGGCAGCCTCCTCCGCCACGGCAAGATCGCTGGTGCCCGCGCACAGCACCCCGATGCTGGCGCTGGTTCCGGTACGTCGAGTCTCGGCCTTGATGAGCAGCGTGCGCGAGAGCGGGTCGTAGTGGCCGCCCCCGATCTGCTCCAGACAACGCGCAGCCTTTTCGGCGTCGACGCGGGTTGCCAGGGCACCGTCGCCACGGCTCGCTAGCGCCACCATGATGCTGGCAATCTGTTCGGCACTCTTGCCTTCCCCGTAGACAATTTCGGGGGCGCCCACGCGCAACTCGCGCTGCATGTCGATGCGAGCAAGGTCGGCGACGCGCTCCACCGACGAAATACGCAGACGCTCGGCCGCTTCCGCAATGCTTATCTTGCCAGTCTGGAGCTGCTCCAAGAGCTCCTGTAGGGCTGCTTCGTGCACACCGCGCTTATACAGGCTTCGCCGGCAGCCCGCCAGAGATGCCTACCTTCGCAAGTCTCCGAGAAGCGGTGCCTCCACACGCTGCCGCCCCCCGACCCTGCCGCCAGCGCTCGCGCCCGGAAGCCCTGCTAGCGCTTGCGACGACGCAGCAGCTGAACTTCTTCGATGGCGCGATTGGTCGCCTGGCTCACCCGCAGCTTCAGATCGCCCAGAACCAGGGTCTCGCCAGTAGCTGGCAAGCGCCTCATCATGTGCAACATCAAGCCTGCAATCGACTCGTACTCGTCGCCAATGGGGAGATCGAGCTGCAGCTCCTCGTTGACCTTTTCCACCGACGCTTTGGCCTGGATGTTCCAAACGCCAGGGCGCTCGGCAACGATGAGGTTGGTGACGTCGTCGTGCTCATCGACGATGTCGCCGACGATTTCCTCGAGAAGGTCCTCGATGGTGACCACACCAACGGCGCCACCGTACTCGTCCACGACGATGGCCATCGGCGTCCCCGACCCTTGCAGCTCGCGCAGCAGGTCGACGGCGAGCACACTCTCTGGCACGTAGCGCACGGGCCGAGCCAGATCCTTGATGGGCGCTTCCCGCTCATGCGCGCCGAGTCGCAGCAAGTCAAAGACGTGCAAGACGCCGACGATGTTGTCGACACGTCCTTCGAAGACCGGCATGCGCGAGTGCTGCTTGTCGGCGACCTCTCGAACCGCCTCGACCACCGTGGTCTCCTGGGCGATTGCCGTCACCTCGGAGAGCGGCAGCATCAGGCTGGCAACCGTCGCCCCCGAGAGCTCGAGCAGGTTCGAGATCATCTCGCGCTCTGACTCGCTGATCTCCGCGGCGTCGCTCACCGATCCTTCCAACAAGAGGGAGAGCTCTTGGCGGGTCACGAAGGCGCGCCGCAGATCGACGTCGAAGAAGCGCGAGATGGCTCCCGCGAAAGCGCTGACGATCAGAATGAGCGGTCGAAGCACCAGCGAGGCAGCGTGCAGTGGAAAGATGAGCCGAGTAACCAGTTCATCGGCGCGCTGTTGAAAGAAGGTCTTCGGAATGACCTCGCCAAAGAGAAGTGTCAGGGGCGTGACCGTCACGACGGTGAGTAGCTCGCCGCCTCCGTAGTTGCCCTGAATCAGAAAGACCGTCACGGTCACAGAGAGAGTGACCACGGCCATGTTTGTGCCGAGCAAGGTGGTCGCCAGGAGTAGCTGCGGCGATTCCAAGTAGCGCTCGGCGAGCGCTGCTCCTCGGTTGCCCTCTTGCACCTTGGCGCGCAAACGAACACGGCTCGCCGACACCATGGCGATTTCGGAGCCGGAAAAGAATGCCTCGACCGCCACACAGCAAAGGGCGACGCTCAGCACCACCAGAGGAGTAATCATGCCCCCTCCTTGCTGATCGGAATCAGTGGATCCGTGGGCGCGCGCAGGTGTGAGGACATGCTCTGCTGAAGCTCGCGCTCATCGTGAATCTCGCCGAAGAGCTCCTCGAGGAGGTCCTCCATGGTCACGATGCCGACGAGGGTTCCGTACTCGTCGACCACCAGGGCCATGTGCGTTTTGCCTTGCTTGAAGATGGAGAAGAGCCGATCGAGGGGCGTACTTCGCGGCACGAAGAAGGGCTCGTGCAGGAGCTTGCTGAGCTTGGAGGGCGGCCTGGCTTCGCAGTTGGCGACCACGAGATCCTTGGCGTAGAGCACGCCGCGGATGTTGTCGATGGATCGATTGTAGATGGGTACTCGCGAGTAGCCGCGCGCGGCCACTTCCTTGACCAGGCGTGCCCAGGGCAGATTGTAGGCCAGGGCGAAGACCTTGCCTCGACGCTGCATAGCGTCGCCGACCGTCTTGTCGCCAAACTCGAAGACCTTGTGGATGAGGCGCCGCTCACTGTCGTCGACCTCGCCATCTGCGGAGCCGGCATCGACGAGCACCTTGAAGTCCTCTTCGCTGATGTCGCTCTCCTCAGCAAGTGAAATCTTGCCGAGGATGAGTTCGGAAACGAAGCGCACGATGAGGCGCACGGGCGTGACGATGATGCCAAAGAGCCAGACCAGACGCGCACTGCGTCGAGCCCAGCTGAGCGAAGTACCTATGGCGACCGTCTTGGGAGCAATTTCACCGAAGAAGAGCAAGAGCGGCAAGGCCAAGAAGGTGGCGTACATGGCGTTGCTCACCTCGGTTCCGCCACTGTGAACATGCTCGATGAAGCCAGCCATCACAGCCGACACCGCGACGTTTACGCTCTCATTGCCAATGAGCAGCGTCGCCAGCAGGCGACGAGGTCCGGCAATCAGCTTGAGGATGAGCATGTCGCTCTTGCGAGCAGACTTGGACAGGAGCTCTCGGTCGCTGTGGCGCAATGAAAACATTGCGACTTCGGTCCCTGAGAAGAATGCTGAACACCCGACGAGGATGGCCAGCACTAGTAAATATGGCAAGACGTCGTTCAACCGAACCTACGCAGGCGTAGACGAAGCCGCTTGTGCAACATAGGCCTCGAGCTCTTTGGCAACCGCTGGCAGCGTAAAGGTAAATGCGCTGCCCTTGCTGCACACCACGCTGTTGAGCCAGAGGAAGCCGCCATGGGCGATTACATAGCTCTTCGCCAGGCTCAGTCCCAGCCCGGTGCCACCAAAAGCGCGTGTTGAACCCGAATCGACCTGGAAGAAAGGCTCAAAAATACTGGCCCGCTTCTCAATGGGCACGCCAATTCCCTGATCGATGACCGTCACTCGCAGCCCAAAGCGCTGGCCCAAGTTGCCCTGCCAAAAGGGCGAGGTCGGCGAGGATTGATCCTCCGGCGAGAGTGGACCGACGTCGACGGTCACTTTGATGTCGCCGCCATCAGGGGAAAACTTGATGGCATTGGCAAGCAGGTGCAGCACGACCTGGCGCAACTTGCCGGTGTCGCCCAGTGCGCGCGGTACCGCCTCGTGCGGAAGTTCGAGCACGATGGACCTGCGATCGAGGTCCCGTTGCAGAGTCGCGGCCACGCTCGCGATCAAGTCGCCCAGGTGGATCGGCTTGATGGCCAGACGCAAGGATCGCGCCTCGATGAGACTGACATCTAGGATGCCCGTGATCAGCTGGAGAAGGTGTTCCGACTTGGAGAGGATCGTCGAGACATACTCGATCTGCTCCGTCGTGAGGTCGCCGGCAAGTCCCTCGGTCAACATCTCCGAGTAACCAATGATGCTGGTAAGAGGCGTGCGCAGCTCGTGCGAGATGGTGGCGAGGAAGTTCGATTTGAGGCGCTCGAGCTCTTCGAGGCGCTCGATGGCGGAGGCCAAGCGCTCGTTGCGATCACTTAGCTCCGAGAAGGACTCTTCCATGGCGGCCTCATGGATGGTCGTGGTGAGGTGCCGTGCGTAGGAGGAGTGCAGGAGCACACCCAGCATGGTCGCTACGTGATCCGCTATGCCCTCGAGCTGCTCAGCCTGCTGGCCGCCAGCCGTCTGTCCATCGGTGGGACGCAAGATGATGTGGCCGACGATGTCCCCGTTGTATTCCAGTGCTTGCTTGTACTGGATGGTCGAGTTGGTCTGCCCTCGCTCGCAGAGAATCGCACCCTTGCGATCCTTCACCGAGATGGAAACTGGGTGCAGCCGAATGATGCTGCCGAGCACATCGGCAAGCTGCTGGGCATCAAGGAGCTGAGACAAGGCGACGGGTTCATCCATCACCGCAAAGCGATTCACTCGCTCATCCTAGCACGCGCAAGTGCCGGAAACACCAGTCCATTCGTGCCGATTAGCGCTGCCTCCTAGGCGCGAAAAACCCATGAAAAGCCCATCCTGGGCACTAGAGGTCGATCGGCTGTGGGTGAATGTGCACACAAAGCGCGCGCACGAAGTCCTCGCGACTCACGTCCTCACTCAGCGTGTCCAACCCATTGGCGTCGCGGCTCTGGTGGAACTTGCTCCAGACGGCCCCGGCCAGCTCCAGGAAGGTATCGAGGACCCCTTTGCCGGTCTCCGCGCAGGCTAGCTTGACCGCTTCCTTGGCAAAGGCTCGGCTGCGCAAGGCCCCTGGTAGGTCGCGCTTATTGAACTGCGTGACCAACGCAACCTCCTGCAGGCTGCTGCCGACGATCTTGAGGTTATCCCGTAGCTCATCAAAGCTCTGAGTGTTGTCTGCGTGGTGGGCAGGATCCGAATCGGCAACGAACACGATGCCATCCACCCCTCGCAGCACGGCACGGCGTGTCATGCGATGAGCGGGTTGTCCCGGCACGGTGTAGACCTTGATGCGTACGCTGAGCCCCGAGACGCGAAAGAAGAGAGGCAAGAGATCGAAGAAGAGCGTCCTGTCTCCGCTGCCATTGAGGGTGACCAGACGCCCACGGTTCTTGTCATCGACCAGCTCCTGCAGCCTGCGCAGGTTGCTGCTCTTGCCGGCCAAGGGCGGCCCGCAATAGACGAACTTGAAGGTCAGTTGCTTCTCCTCTGTATCCAAGAGCGCCACTACGGATCGCCTCCGCGGCGGGTGCCGACATTGGCGTCCCGGGTTCGGGGTGTGGCGCGCCAGCGCTGCTGAATACGTGGGCCGTCCTGCACCTTCTTTCCGGGCGTGACGAGCGGCATCGTGGCCGCTGGCGTCGGAGGCTTCATCATCAAATACACGCCACCGGCGGCCAGCAAGAAGACCAGGCCCATGAGAAGCATGACGACCCGCCGGAAGGGCTCCTCGACCGCTTCCACCTTTGGCTTGCTCGAAAGCAGGGCAGCCGTTGCCATGGCCTGGATGCGCGCCAACATGCGTTCGGCCTGCGCCTTGCGTTCATCCTGCTGTGCCGCCACTCGGTAGCGGGCGGCCGCTGCTCGATAGTCACCACTGAAGGTAGCTTCACGCAAGAACTGCTCGTGCATGCCCTCATTGGACCAATCGCCCTCGACCTTGGACCACGACTTGTCGAGCCGTTCGCTCAGCTCGCCCGAGGGCGCGGCGAAGTCTAGAAAGCGCTCGGAGCGCAGGCCGCAGCTAGGACAGGCCTCGAGTCCCTCGCGGATGGTCGAGGCGCACTTGGGACAGACTTGCCCTTCACTCGGAGTGCTCGCTGTCTGTGGAGGCGTGGAAGCCGTGCTCAGCTCGGTGATTCCATCACAAGCGCTGCACTTGAATCGAAGAGCATGAGTCGCCGAGCCCTCGACCTGCGCGGCGACTAACTTCAAACAATGGGAACACTCGAATCGCATGAGCTCAGGGCATGGCTTCACGCAGCGGAATGGGTGTGAAGATGCTGATCAAGATTAGCACCATCAGGAACACCAGGCGACGTCGGCCCGGTGTGAGCGCCCGCGCACCCACTGGCGGGTGATAGCGACCATCCGACACACGGCGCATGATCAACAACACCAAAGCCCAGACCATCCACGGCATGCCAGCCTTGAAGGCCGAGGGCAGTGCCGTACTTATCGCCACACCCTGGTGCTGATAGCGAAAACAGAGCACCGCCATCACACACACTCCGACCGCCAGGAGCAGCCAGTGCAGGATGCGCGAAAAGGCCTCGTGTCGCTCGCCCAGAGCCCCACAGGCAATATGCCCGCCATCGAGCTGACCGATGGGCAAGAGATTGATCATCGTAATGAGCAGCCCGACCCATGCAGCGAAAGCGATCGGATGCAGCTGCACGTCGACGCCCCCAGCGCCTGGCAGAATCATGCCGTGCACGAGGTACTTGAGGCCGAGGTAGGCCAAGGAGTTGCCCTCGATCATCGTGCCCGGCTCACTGGCGACGGCGGCTAGTGGGGAAAGGTGCAACCCGTAGATGAGCAGTGGAACCGCAACGACCAGTCCAGCCAAAGGACCCGCTGCCCCTACATCGACGAGTTGATCGCGATCCGCGATCGGTTCGTCCATCTGAATGACAGCCCCGAGCGTGCCCAGGGAGACGACCGGCGGCAGTGGAATGAAATAGGGCAAGGAGGCTTGGATGCCGTGGCGTCGGGCGACCAGAAAGTGGCCCATCTCGTGACACGAAAGAATGGTCATGATCGTGGCGGCAAAGTACGCACCCTGCGCGGGATCAAAGTCGGAGCCAAGCCCTGCCCCGGATAGGAAGGTCGTGACGCAGGTGGCTGCGAAGAGTCCAATGTGGACGAGGTAGCGCGGTCTGGTGCGCGTCTCGGTGTCATCGTCCATGTCGGGATTTACCACTCGCTCTCTGGCGCGCTGGGAGCCGCCACGCCACCGCGGGCTGCCTGTGACTCACAGTGCGCAGCCTCATGCTATCAAGCGAGCCGGCTTTTGCGATAGCCTAGAGTTATGAAGATCCCAGCTCGGCCGACTGTACTCATCCGAAGCTGCGCCAGCTACGACGCGACCAAGATCGAGAAGATTGTTCGAGAGGGCTTGCGAGAGCTTGGCCTGCGGCCGCATGGGCGCACACTGGTAAAGCCCAATCTCGTCGCAGCCGGCGAGTTCTTTCCCCACGCTCACACCCGCCCCGAATTTGCCGAGGGCGTGCTGCGCGCGCTCCGGGCAGAAGGCGGCAGCGCGATTGAGGAGCTTGCCGTCGGAGAGCGCTGTGGCATCACCGTGCCAACGCGGACCGCCTTCACCGACTCAGGCTTCACAGCCATGACCAAGCGACTTGGCAACATCAAGCGCTACTACTTCGAAGAAGAACAGCAGGTGGAGATTCCGCTGCGACACCCGCAACGACTCCGTGACTACATCTTTACTCCCGAACCCGTGGCTCGCGCCGACTTCTTCGTCAACCTTCCCAAGTTCAAAGCGCACCCGTGGACCACGGTGACCTTCTCGATGAAGAACTACATCGGCATTCAGGATGATCGACATCGACTGATCGATCACGATCACAAGCTCAATGAGAAGATCGCCGACCTGCAGTTCATCATCCAGCCGCAATTCATTGCCATCGATGCCATCACGGCTGGCGAGGGCCGCATGCTAACGCCCTCCCCCGTCGATCTGGGCCTCATCATCATGGGCAACAGCCAGGTGGCCTTCGACGCCGTGTGCTGCCACATCATCGGTGTCGATCCGCGCTCGGTGGAACACATTCGACTGGCCGAGGACTACGGTTTTGGTTCGACGAAGCTCGAGGACATCGAGCTACGCGGTGACGTCACGCTGAGCGAGGCCAAGGGGCGCGCACAGGGCTTCGAAGTTGGCCTGGTGCGAGTCGAGAAATACTTCGAGGGCACCAATATCACCGCCTATGCTGGCCCGCCCCCGGACCCTGAGCACTCCAACTACTGCTGGGGAGGCTGCCCTGGCGCCATCGAAGAGGCGATCGAGATTTTGCGGCAGTTCGATCGCGCGACCAACGAGAAGATGCCGCGCATGCACGTCGTCTTTGGCAACTACCAAGGTGAGATCGACGCGGCCCCAGGCGAGAAAGTCGTGTTCATCGGTGATTGTTCGCA
>JAHEAK010000826.1 GCA_024642805.1 Kofleriaceae bacterium
ATATCGAGCCAGCACGGGCGTGCAGGGCCAGCACCTGCGACTGCCCGAGGAGCGCCAGGACAAGCTGCAAGAGAGAGTTGCGCGTCACGCCAAGCGCACCGGGCACCGGCCGCGCCTTCTAGTTGGCAAGCCAGGTCTCGACGGCCACTCCAACGGCGCCGAGATGATTGCGGTAGCGGCTGCCGACATCGGCTTCGAGGTGGTGTATGCCGGTATTCGCTCGACACCCGAGGAGCTGGCGCAGGTGGCCCTCGAGGAGTCGGTCGATATCATCGGTCTGTCGATCCTCAGCGGCTCGCACCTCGAGCTCTCGGAGGCACTGCTCGGCTGTCTCCGCGAGCGGGGCATCGAAAAGGACGTCAAGGTCGTGCTCGGCGGCATCGTGCCGAGCGAGGACATCGCGAAGCTGCAGGAAATGGGCATTTCGAGGGTGTTTACGCCCTCCGACTATCAGCTCAGCGAGGTCCTCGCCGGACTGCTCGAGCTCCTGGATCCGGGCGGCGCATAGGGCCGCGGGCACTCGAATGACGCCCACCCTTTGCAGAGTGGGCTTGCCGAGGCGCGCGCAATTGACTCGCCCTCTTTCGGCGGCATAGAGTGCCGGCCGGAGACCCCTATGGCCATTGCAGACCTCTTTCGCCCCAAGCACAAACACAGCAAGTCCGAAGTTCGAGCCGCCGCGGTCTCCGCCATGGGCAAGGACGATGTGGACGTTCTGATTGAAGTCGCCAAGAGCGATCAAGACCGGGCGATTCGCAAGTCGGCCATCGCCAAGATCTTGGATCCAGAGGCGCTCGCCATGGTCGCCGAGTCGCAAGACGATGGCCAGCTGCGCAGCTATGCCAAGAATCTGGCCGTCGAGATTTGGGTGGCCAAGGCCATCGCCTCCGACGACGTCGATGTCGCCAAGGCGAGTTTCAATCACGCTGCCGCTCACGGTGGCGACAAGGCCATCGCCGAGATCGCAGGTCAGGCGCAAATCGCCGAGGTTCGCACTCAGGCGCTCGCACGACTCGAAGACGAGCGGGCCCTGGCCCAGGTGGTGCGCAAGTCGCAGCGCGCGGAAGAGTGGCAGGAGGCCCTGGCGCGCATCACGGATATTTCGATTCTGCGCGCCATCGCCATCGACGAGCAGCGCAAAGAGGTCGCGATCAGCGCCCTCGATCGTATTGAGGATCCCGCCGTGCTCGACGAGGTGGTCAGCAAGGCCAAATCCAAGCCCGTGCGCACGCGCGCCAAACGCAATCGTGCGGCACTCACCAAGACTACGAAGCTGCCGTCGGAGGCCAGCTCGCAGGACAAGCGCGAGCGTGCCGAGCGCTCCCAGCTGGCCCGTGAGATCGAATCCCTTGCTGGTGGCGACGAATGGGTGGAGTCTCGCCAGGCAGCCGACGCGGCCAGCGCACGCTGGCAAGAGCTCGGTGACGGTGCGGATCCTGGGGTTGCCGCGCGCTTCCACAAAGCGCTTGCCCGCTACAACAAGAACCATGAGATGTACGGAGCGGCCGCTCGTGCGGCTGCAGAGAAGGCGGAGCGCGAGGCGCAAGCACAAGCACGTTCGGAGCAAGTTTCGGCTCCGGTGCCAACGCCGCCGCCACTGGCCATGCCAGACGCCGATGGCGATGCCCAAGTCGAGACCGCTGGCGAGACCGCTGGGAGCGAGGTGCCAGCGGCCCTTGCAGAGCAGGTCGCCGCCAAGGCTGACAAGCAGGCCGACGAGGAGGACAAGCGCCTCGACAACCAGGACGAGTTGCAGCGCTTGTGCGAGGAACTCGAAGAGCTGATCGCAGGCGATCAGATGAAGGGCTTTGATCGCACGCTCAAAGAGACTGACAAGCGCCGCCGCAAGATTGGTGCCCTGCCAGCCAATAGCGCTGCGGTCTTGGGCGAGCGCTACGACGAGACCCGCCGCAGGGCAGTCATCCGACTTGGCGAGCTGCGTGAGGCAGACGATTGGAAGCGCTGGGCGGCGGTGCCCAAGATGGAGGCACTCGTCGAGCGCGCCAAGGCACTGCTTGCCGACACCGAGCACAAGAAACTCGGCGAGGCACTCAAGGTCCTGCAGAAAGAATGGCGCGAGCTTGGGCCATCGCCACGAGAGAAGGGCGAAGAGCTGTGGAAGGTCTTCAAGGCCACCTGTGACGAGGTCTACGAGCGCGTCAAGGTCGAGCGCGAGGGCCGCAACGAGGAACAGAAAGCAAACCAGGTCAAGAAGGAAGCCCTCTGCGATCGCGCGGATGAGCTGAAGACATCAACCGACTGGGAAGCGACCAGTGCCATCTTTAAAGAGCTGCAGGCCGAGTGGAAGACCATCGGGCCGGTGCAACGTCGCAAGGCCGACGCCCTGTGGA
>JAHEAK010000827.1 GCA_024642805.1 Kofleriaceae bacterium
CCACGCACGGTGTCGTTGACGAAGGCCGCGTACTGATCGCCGAGGCCGCCAACACTGCCACCGCCGATGTTGTCAGTGACGTGGGTGTACTCGCTCATTCGCTGATCGGTGTTGTCGATACCGACGATCATCAAGGTGGCGGGCGCGTTGTCGTTAAGGTGCCAGCCACCGAAGGCGGAGTAGGGATTGAAGAGGTTCTGGCCATCGTGGGTGTAGAGCACGTGCGTGGCGTCTTCTTGCGGCAGCCAGACGCGGATGGTGCGCGCTTGCATGTTGCTGTCGGCGACCTGAAAGTGGCGCTCGAGGTGCGGGGCGAGCGGAGCCAGCATGCTCATTTCGCCTTCCGAGTCCCAGGCATAGGCGCGGGACCAGGGATCCGCGAGCCAGGTGTTGCCGTCGGTGAATTTGTAGCGCGAGCCGGCGCCCGAGCTTTCACTGTCCTCGACGACCGCCCAGTAGAAGTCATCTTCCGCGTTCATCTCGGCGCCGACCCAGTTGTCGTAGTCGCCAGCAAGGCGCGAGAGGCCGACCGTGGATACGTAGAGGTGACCACCTGGCACTGGCGCGGGCCAACCTTGCGCTCGGCTCTGCTCGAGCATGGCAGCGTCGCGGTTGCTTCGCAGACCCTCGAGCAGGAGTTCCAGATCGGCGGGCTCCTCGACCGCCGCGTCGGCGGAGGGAGAGGCGTCAGTGCTGAGATCGGCATCGGCGCCGGGGCCGGCATCACCGCCAGAGCTTGTGCTGGGACCACAGGCGAGCAGGGCAGCGCTGAGGGCGAGAGTGAGAGGGAAGGCGAGTGGGTGGCGAAGAGGCAGGGCCCTGTGCATGCCACGAGGGTAGAAGGGCCCGCGAAAGGCCGACAAGGCAAAGCTGCGTGGCGAAAAGCAACGGAGGCCTTTGGCGCGGGTTTCGGGCAAAGAGCTCTTTGAAGACGACAGCTTGCATGTGAGGGACCAGTGGCAATGCCGGGTGTGCCTGTAGTAAAAGCGCAGGGTGGGGGAAAGCAAAATGGTCGAGATCGGGCCTGTTGGCCTGGACATTGGTCGAGTCGACGGCGACGCCAAGGTTCGCGGCAGCGCGCGCTACGTCGACGACCTCAAGCTCGCCAACATGTGGTTCGGCGCCACCAAGCGCTCGACGATCGCGCATGGCCTTCTCAAAGGCATCCACAAAGATCCGGCCTTCGACTGGAGTGAGATCGTGCTGGTCACGGCCGAGGACATCCCCGGCCGCAACACCATCTTTCTCATGGAAGAGGATCAACCGGCCCTTGTCGCTGTGGGTTCGAAGATCATGCATCCCTCCGAGCCCATCGCCCTGGTCGCGGCCAAGACCCAGGCGCGCGCCTGCGAGGCACTGGCCCACCTCATCATCGAGGTCGAAGAACTTCCAGCGGTCTTTACCACCGACGAGGCACTCGAGGCCAAGGT
This sequence comes from Kofleriaceae bacterium, assembly GCA_024642805.1. Taxonomy (GTDB): domain Bacteria; phylum Myxococcota_A; class Polyangia; order Haliangiales; family Haliangiaceae; genus NORP324. The sequence goes on from JAHEAK010000827.1 coordinate 1,431, forward strand.
CAAGCTCTATGGCCAGGACAACCTCTTCAAGAAGTTTCTGATCGAGAAGGGGGCGACCGACACACTCGATGCCATCTTCGCCAGCTGCGCCCACGTCGTCGAAGGCGTGTACCGGACCCAGGCCCAAGAGCAGATGTACATCGAGCCGCAGGGCATGATCAGCACCTGGACCGAGGCCGGGCACTGTCGAATCATCGGATCGATGCAGTGTCCTTTCTACGTGCAAAAGGCGATGCGCGTCCTGCTCGACATCGACGACGCCCATCTCATCGTCGAGCAAGCGGTGACTGGCGGCGGCTTTGGCGGCAAGGAAGAGTATCCATCGATGATCGCCGGCCACTGTGCGCTCTTGGCCAAGAAGGCCGGCGTGCCCGTCAAGCTCATCTATGAGCGCGACGAGGACATCGAAGCCACCACCAAGCGCCACCCTTCGATCGTCAAGCACAAGATGGGCTTCGATGCCGAGGGTCGCATCCTGGCCATCGACGTCGACGTGGTCTTCGATGGCGGCGCCTACTTGACGCTCACACCGGTGGTGCTGTCGCGCGGGGTTCTGCACGCCGCCGGTCCTTATAAGTGTGAGACCACGCGAGTGCGCGGTCGGGCGGTGGCGACCAATACGCCCCCACATGGCGCCTTTCGCGGCTTCGGTGCTCCGCAGACGACCTTTGCCTACGAGCGCCAGATGCACAAGGCCGCACGCCTCTTGGGCAAAAGCGATCTCGAGCTGCGCGAACTCAACATGCTGCGGGAAGGCGATCGCACGGCTACCTCGCAACTGCTCGAAGGTTCGGTCGGCAGCGAAGCGGTGATGGCCGCGATCAAAGAGCATGCGCTTCGTGCGCCACTCGGCGAGCGTGCGCCCAGCACATCGCTGCGCAGAGGTCGCGGGCTGGCCTTTTACTTTCACGGCG